>NZ_JBLTJC010000092.1:0-32743 GCF_048158785.1 Streptomyces colwelliae
ACCCGCTCCCGCACTACGCGCACCAGTCCAACCTGGCCGAGGACCGCGTCCTCTACCCGGTCCTGGACAAGGTGCTCGCCGGATACCAGGCGCTGTTCGCCGACAACACCCCGCTGGAGAACCTGCGCTGAGGATCTCCGGACCCCGCCGGCGTTCACCGCATCGCGGCGGCGGTGTCGCGTCGGCTGCCGGTGAGCCGTATGCCCTCGCCCAGGAGGCCGCGCAGGATGAGGCCCATGCTCTCGTCCAGTGCTCGCATCGCGACCGGGTTGATGATCGGTTCCAGGCTGGGGATGCCCAGGTCGAACTCGCAGGTGAACAGCACGCTCACGTCCGTACCGGCCTGGGTGATGTCCCATGTGCCCGCGAAACTCGCGAAGTCGCCGGTGAGTTGGTCGAAGGTGATCCGCCGGGCGACGGGGTCCATGAGGTCCCGCTCGGTCCAGCGCAGCAGGCCGCTGCGGAAGTGCACCTCCCAGGCGGACTCCACGGTGCCGGTGTCGACCCCGTCGGGCGTCACGGTGACGGACCGGACGGTGTCCGTGTACTCGGTGTACCGCTCGTAGTCCTGGACCCGGTCGAAGACATGGGTGGCGTCTCCGTCCGGGACGATCGCCTCGATGCGTACGTGGCAGGTCATATGGGTTTCTCCGTAAGGGTTTCGGACTGTCCGGGAGGTGCGGATCGGGTACGCGGATGCCGTGCTCAGCCCAGCACCAGCGGGCCGCCCGCGAAGGCCGCGCACATGCCCTCCGCGGCCCATCTGCGCGACGGCGGATGGAACTTGAGCGCGGCCGAACACGCCGTGAGATACGCGGTGTCGTCGGTGGAGACGTACGCCATGCCGCCCAGCGCCTCCAGGCACCGCGGGACCACCCGGTCGATGGTGTCCTGCGTCGCGAAGCGGCAGACCAGCGCGCGGAGCAGGTCGTCCTGGCCGAGCGGCCGGCCCGTGTCCATCGCGGCGGCGGCACCGCGGATGCCGCCCATGGCCGACTCCAACTCGACCAGGATCGCGGCCCGTTCGGCGGCGCTCGCCCGCTTCGCCAGCAGCACGCGCTCGGCCAGCGCGCTGGCCATCCCCAGGTAGGACGCGGCCATCAGCAGCTCGAACCACACGAAGCCCACGGTCTGCACCGGGTCCAGCGTGCGGTCCTCCCCGAGCCCGGTGCGGACCACGAGATCCGGCGTGACCCGTACGTCGCGCAGCCGGACCTCGTCGCTCTCCGCGCCGGCCAGCACGAAGCTGCCCCAGAACGGGTGCACGGAGACACCGGGTGTCGCGGCGGGCACCACCGCCACGGCCAGCTCCGGGCCCTGCCCGTCGTCGAGCGTCACCGACACGCTCAGCAGGTCCATCGAGGCGGACAGGCTGCACGGTTTCTTGGCGCCGTTGAGCACCACGTCGTCGCCGTCCTGGTGCGCCTTGATGGAGGAGTCGAGGATCGACTGACCCGACCGGCCCTCGGCGAACCCCGAGGCGACCAGCAGCCGTTGGTCCGCCACCGCCTCCAGCAGCATCCACTCCATGCCCTGCGCGACCTCGTACGCCTGGACCAGCCCGGCCACCGACAGGTGGTGCATGGTGGTGGCCACCGCCAGCGACGGGCTGCGCGCCCCGACCGCACGCTGCAACGACACGGCGTCCTCGGCGCCGATGCCGAGACCGCGGTGTTCCGCCGGCACCAGCAGCGCGGGGCCGCCCGCGGCCTTGAACAGGGGCAGCGCGGGTCCGCCCGGACGCTCCAGCTCCCGTTGCGGCAGTTCGGCGAGCCGCTCGTCCAGCCCGGGCAGGAACCGGTCCAGCACCGCGCGTTCGGGTTCAAGAAAGTACATCGCCGTCTCCTCCTCGATCTGCGGGATTCCTGCGGGAGTCACGGGGGGCCGCCGTCGTCCCCGGCCGGGCGCTCACGCCGATGCCCGGGCGCCGAGGCGGTCGGCGATCAGGCGCCGTACCGACGCCCGCCAGGCGTCCTCGTTGGCCCGCACGTCCGCCGCGGCCTCGAAGCCGGGCAGGTCCGCGAGCGAACTGGGCAGCGGCTCCTCGTTGAAGAGCACCGACGACATGTCCAGCAGCCGGTCCAGCCGGGTCTGTGCCCACTCGGGCACCACGTCGAAGAACGCCGGGCGGACCAGCCGTTCGACGACATCGGGCGCCAGTACCCGCAGCGGCCGGACCGCGATGCCCGCCTCCGCCGCCTCCTCGACGATCACCTGGACCAACCGGTCGCAGGCCAGCGCGTGGGCCCCGCCGCTGAGCCAGTACTCGGCGGGGTGTGCGCCGTTGTCCAGCAGGGACACGATCGCGCGGGCCACCACGTCCTGGGGTACGAAGTCGACGTAGCTCGCCGGGGCGCTCGGTACGAAGGGCAGGCGGTTGCGGAGGACCTGTTGGGCGAAGGTGTGCAGGCCCTGCGGTTCGGCGATCTCCCCGGTGACGGAGTCGCCGATGATGATCGACGGGCGTACGACGGTCACGCGGCCGCCCGCTGCCGCGACCGCCTCCTCGCCGGCCATCTTGGACGTCACGTAGTCAGCGGGACTGTTCCCGGCCCGCTCGGCGCGGTTGCCGCCGGCGGCCAGGATCTCCCGGTGGCGGGCCACGTACGCGGTGCTGACGTGGATCATCGGGACACCGGCGTCGGCCGCGAACCGGGCGACCCGTCCGGCCCCCTCGACGTTCACCGCGTGCATCGAGGCGCGCCCGGAACCGAAGGCGACCACACCGGCGGCGTGCACCACCGCGTCCGTCCGCGCGCACAGTCGCCGGTAGGAGGCGACGTCGAGGCCCAGCCGGGGCCGGGTGACGTCACCGAGCAGGACCTCGTCGCACGGGGAGGGGTGCCTGTGGTGCGCCAACGCGATCACCCTGTGGTGGCGCAGATACGGCAGCAGGGCGGTGCCCAGGACGCCGCCCGCGCCGGTGACTAACACGGTCTGCGGGCGAGCCGGGTGCGGTGGGTCGGTCGGGTTGCGCGAACTCGCCGTATTCTCAAGGTCGTTGGGGTTCTCGGGATGCGTCGGCATGTCGTCAGCCTTTCGGGAGCCTCGTGGCCGTGTGCGGATCGCGGGGTCGGTTCGCCGGGTCAGGTCAGGGACTTGGCCATCGCGATCAGGGACCCCTCGACCGCCTCCAGCAGCCGGGCCTCCTGCGAGGGGGAGAGCACGGCGGGCGGGGTCAGCCGGACGACCGGATGGGCGTTGAGGGAGTGGTTGACCACCACTCCTCGGTCGACCATCTCCAGCAGGAACTCCCCGGCCGCCCCCGCGTCCACCAGCTCGATCCCGATCAGCAGCCCGGCGCCCCGGATCTCCCGGACCAGGCCGGGCGCGCGGTCGGCGGCGACGGCCCGTAGCGCGGGAAGCAGCCGGGCACCGAGGGCGGCGGCCCGTTCGACGAGCCCCTCGTCCCGGACGACCCCGACGGTCGCGCTGACGGCGGCCATGGCGATGGGTGCGCCGGAATAGGTGGAGGTGTGCAGGAAGGGATCGGTGTCGAACGGCTCGAACGCCTCCTGGGTGGCGAGCGTGGCCGCCACCGGCATCACACCGCCGGACAGCGCCTTGCCCGTCACGAGCACGTCCGGCCGTACGCCCTCGGCCACACAGCCCCACCAGGAGCCGAGCCGACCCAGTCCCGTCATCACCTCGTCGACCACCAGGAAGGCGCGGTGCTCTTGGCACAGAGCGGCGACCGCCCGCAGATATCCGGACGGCGGCACGATCACCCCGGCCTCGCTCTGCACCGGCTCCACCACGACACAGGCGTCCGCGCCGCCGTCGCTCAGCACGGCAGCCAGCGCGTCGGTGTCGCCGAACGGCACATGGCGCACGTCCGGCAACAGGGGCCGGAACGGGTCCTGGTAGAGCGCGTTCGCGGTCAGGGAGAGCGCGCCGAGGGTCTTGCCGTGATAGCCGTTCCGCATCGAGATCAGCCGCCGTCTGCCGTGCGCGCGGGCCAGTTTCACGCCGGCCTCGACGGCCTCGGTCCCCGAGCCGGAGAAGTGCACCCGGTCCAGACCGGCCGGCGCGACCCCGGTGAGGGCCTCGGCGGCGAGCGCGGAGACGGGGTCGAGGAACAGCCGGGTGGACAACGCCAGCCGCGCCGCCTGCCGCTGCACCGCCTCGACGATCCTCGGATGCCCGGCACCGGCGAAGAACACGCCGTATCCACCGCAGTTGAGGTAGTTCCTTCCGTCGGTGGAGGTGACCTCGGCACCGCACGCGGACTCCTCGACGACATCCCCGAACATCGCGGCCAGCCGCCCACGACCACTGCTGAGATGCCGCGCGTGCAGCGCCACCAACTCTGTCTCTGTCCGGCCCACTACACATTCCCCCGTGGTGTTGTGTGACGTGACGCCGAGCTTGGGGCTGCCCGAAGGCAGGGTCACGCCCGGGTCCACTCACCGGAACGGCACTGTTTCAACGCGGCCCAGGGACAGCGCCGGTAAGGGGCGCGAGGAACTGCGCGCCCAGCCACAACGGACCCGCACCCGAAATGGCACCGCATCCACAACGGACCGATGCGGCCAACCCCCGGAGGGCATGGCAGGCTTGGGGCATGGCCGTCCAGATCAACCCCAGCATCCTGTCCGCGGACTTCGCCCGCCTCGCCGAGGAGGCGAAGGCGGTAGAGGGAGCCGACTGGCTCCACGTCGACGTCATGGACAACCACTTCGTCCCGAACCTCACGCTCGGCGTGCCGGTCGTAGAGTCACTGGCCCGGGCGACGGACACCCCGCTGGACTGCCATCTGATGATCGAGGACGCCGATCGCTGGGCGCCGCAGTACGTCGAGGCGGGTGCCTCCTCCGTCACCTTCCACGTCGAGGCGGCCGGTGCGCCGGTGCGGCTCGCCCGCGAGATTCGGGCCAAGGGAGCGCGCGCGTCCATGGCGCTGAAGCCCGCGACGCCGATCGAGCCGTACGAGGATCTGCTCCCCGAACTCGACATGCTGCTGATCATGACCGTGGAGCCGGGCTTCGGTGGCCAGTCGTTCCTCGACATCATGCTGCCGAAGATCCGCCGCACCCGGGAGCTGATCCGCAAGCACGGACTGGAGCTGTGGCTCCAGGTCGACGGGGGAGTTTCGGCCGCGACGATCGAGCGCTGCGCGGACGCGGGCGCGGACGTGTTCGTCGCCGGTTCGGCGGTCTACGGGGCATCCGACCCGGCCGCGGCGGTACGTGCATTGCGCACTCAGGCCGAAGGAGCCGTCGGCAAGGCATCCTGGGCGTGCGACCACTGAGCGGCAGGTATGTGAACGGCGGCCATCAAGGCTGATCAAGTGCGCCGGATCTGCGAGGATGAACGGCGAATCCAGAGTGTGAACAGCAGTGAGGAGATCGCCGTGTCGGGTATGTCGGCGGGCCGGTCAGCCATGCGGATGGGACCCGCAGAGCTGGTGCAGGCGGCGGCCATGGCCCGCCGCTTCTACCTTGAGGGCAAGTCCAAGATCCAGATCGCGGAGGAGTTCGGCGTCAGCCGCTTCAAGGTGGCCCGGGTCCTGGAGACCGCTCTCGAACGGGATCTCGTACGGATCGAGATCCGAGTACCGGCCGAACTGGACGCGGAGCGCTCGGACGCGCTGCGTGCCCGGTACGGCCTGAGGCACGCCGTCGTGGTCGAGTCCCCGGCCGAGGTCAGCGAGGAGTCGCCCGATCCCGAGAACCTCGGGGAGGTCGCGGCCGACCTGCTCGGCGAGCTGGTCAACGAGGGCGATGTGCTCGGTCTGGCCTGGGGCCGGTCCACCATCCACATGGCGGCCGCCCTCGACCGGCTGCCGCCCTGCACGGTGGTCCAGCTGACGGGCGTGTACGACGCCGGGACCGCCGAGCGCGGCTCGGTCGAGGCCGTACGGCGGGCCGCGCAGGTGTCGGGCGGCGACGCCCACCCCATCTACGCGCCGATGCTGCTGCCGGACGCCGCCACGGCGGAGGCGCTGCGCCACCAGACGGGGATCGCCCGGGCCTTCGAGTACTTCGACAAGGTCACGGTCGCCTGTGTCTCCATCGGCTCCTGGGAGCCGGGCATCTCGACGGTCTACGACATGCTCAGCGACGAGGAGCGGGCGCACTACTCGTCCCTCGGTGTCGCCGCCGAGACGTCCGCGCACCTCTTCGACGCCGAGGGCCGCCGGGTCGGCCGGGACCTGGGCGAGCGGTGCATCACCGTCAAGGCGGACCAGTTGCGCCGTATCCCCGAGGTCGTCGCGATCGCGGGCGGGCAGCGGAAGGCGGCGGCGATCGACGCGGTGCTGCGGTCCGGTCTGGTCACCAGCCTGGTGACGGACACGGCCGCGGCGGACTATCTGATGACGGCGGGGGCGTCGCCGAAGTCGGCGCTCAGCCGGACGGACCCCGACGGGATCTGACGGGCCCCGACAGCAGGCCGTGCGGGGACGGCCGTGGCAGCATCGGGCGTATGCTGCCGCGGTTCGTCTCCCGAGTGCCTCTCGTCTGCCGGGTTCTTCTCGTCTTTCTGGCCGTGCTGCTGCCGGTGGGCTGTTCGTCCACGGCGACGACCGGCTCCACCGGCACCGCAACCGACACCGCCACCGTCAAGCTCTCCCGACTTCCCGCCGAGGCGCGGCAGACCGTCGCCCTCATCGATCGGGGCGGCCCCTTCCCGTACGCCAAGGACGGGGTCGTCTTCGGGAACTACGAGAAGCTGCTGCCCCAGCAGAAGCGTGGTTACTACCACGAATACACCGTCAGGACGCCGGGCTCGCGCGATCGCGGGGCCCGGCGCATTGTCACCGGGCAGGACGGCGAGATCTACTACACCGATGATCACTACAAGTCGTTCAGGACGGTACTGAGATGACACAGCTCGCGGTCACGCTGGACCTCGACGGGGTCACGGACAAGGCCGGCCTGATGGACCGCTGTGCCCGAGCGCTGTCCCTGCCCGACTGGTTCGGCCGCAACTGGGACGCCCTCGCCGACAGCCTCGGCGACCACACCGTGTGGCCCGAGGGCGCGGTGGAGCAGGGGCTGCTGGTCGTCGTACGGAACTGGCAGTCGTACGCCAAGGCACGGCCCGACGAGTGGGAGACCGCCGTCGACGTCTTCGGTGACGCGGTCGACCGCACACCGGAGCTTTCCGTGGTCCTCGCGCTGGGCGGAGTCGGCCGCTAGCCCGATTGTCCGAGGCGGCTGGCAGAGTGTTCGGTATGGAGCAACAGGAGCAGCGCACGTCGGTTCGTCTCGTGGTCGTGGATCCGGACCTCGAGGCGCAGTGCGACCGGGTGGAGGAACACTTGCTGGCGCCCCTGGCCGAGTCCGTCGGGGGAGCGAGTGGACACGCGCTTTTCACGGACGGGCTCGTGGCCTTCCGGCGGGTCCGGGAGACACTCGCCGAGGCGGTGGCGCAGGGTCCCAAGGTGCGCACGCCGAACGGCCGTTGGGAGCATGAGGGCCTGCGCATCGTCGAACTGCCCACCGAGGACACGGACTTGCTGTACGCGCTGCTGCGCGAGCTGTCCGGACTCCTCGTGGCCCCGCCGGACCTGCCCGACCCCTCGGGCGTCGTGGCCACCGTCCGCACCACCGTCCTGACCCCCGAGAAGACCGCCGTCGGCCTGGTCGGCGCGCTGGCGCGGGTGCTCTCCCTGGTGGACCTCACGCCCGACGCCGATACGGCCGCTCTCTTCGCCGCGATCGAGGAGGGCGGCGGCGAGGACGTGAGGCTCAGTTACGGGCAGGACGAGGCGTGGCAGCGTCTCGCCCACCGGCTCACGATGCTGCTGACCGAGTCGGCTCCGCTGCATCGGTTCCTGTACTGACCGCGGTCGTCCGGTGCGTCAACGCGAAGGCCTGCGGCGGCGGACCACGAGGGCGACGGCGCACAGCAGAACCACCCCGGCCGCCCCGGCGGCGATGAGCGCCGTGCGGTCCGACGGTGCGGACGGCGTGCCGAAGGCGAAGGTGACGTGGTCGTTGGCGGTGGTCGGGTCGTGCAGGGCGATGCCGGCCGAGCCGGGGCGCACGGTCGCCGTGCCCTTGCCGCCGTCGTAGTTCTTGTCCGGCTTCACCGACAGCACGGACTCCACGTTCTGGCCGGCCCCGATACCCCACGGCACGGTGCACACGTAGTGCCGGTGGCCCGCTTCGAAGGGTGCTGTCTCGGTGTCGCTGACCCACAGGAAGCAGGGGCCGTACGCGCTGTCCTCCGACTCCGCGTGCTCGTAGTCGGTCGCGACCGTGTGCCGGGGCAGGACCACGTCGACCTCGGCGACGTACTGGTCGTCGCTCGCGAACAAGGAGGCCGGGCCGTGGTTGAGGACGGTGAGGTCCAGCGTCCATCCGTCCGCACGGGCGGCGTGCTTCGCCGTGGCCGCGGCCGCCAGATCCGCTGAGCTGTCGGCCGAGACGCCGACCGCGCTCGTGGCGCCGCTCTCGAAGCCGTCTCCCGTTCCGGACGCGGGCACCAGGGTGAGCGCCGGGCCGGTGCCCGCTTGGACGTCGGCGTCGGACGGGTAGAGGGGGCGCGCGCCGTTCTGGAGCAACTCGGCCCTGTAGTCGATCCTGGCGGTCAGGACGTGCGCGCCGACCGTGGCGGTCAGCGGGCTGCTCAGCTCGACGGTGGCGCCCGCGGCCACGGGAGCCGGGAAGACGCAGGTGACGGAGGTCGGGCTGTCGGGTTCGGCGCGGTCGCTGCCGGAGATGTAGTCGCAGTTGGAGAACTTCCGGTCGAAGACCAGACCGCCCGCCCCCACCCAGTGCACCGCGATGCGCCGGTCGGTGGCCAGGTCCCCGGTGTTGCGCAACCGGAGCGGAACGTCGATCCGGGACCCGATCCTGGCGTGCGTCACGCCGGGCACCTTGCCGATGACCAGGTGGGGGACGCCGACGGTGACCTTCGCCCGCGCGGTGCCGCGGGTGCCGGGGCCGCCGGAGGCGGTGTACTTCACCGTGCCGGTGGAGCCGAGGGCGGCACTCGCGTCCGCCTGGATGGTGAAGTCCATGTTGGACAGCTGGGAGAGGTCCTTGTTGACGCAGGTGAAGACCTGCCCGTCGGCCGTGCACCTCGGGTCGACGACCGCGATGCGCGCGATGCCCGCCAGGCCCCGGGCGTCGATGACGAAGGTCTGGTGCACGGGCAGGGGAATGTCCGGCCTGCCGCCGTAGAACGACCAGACCACGTGGACCGGCTGTGCGTCCGGCCCCACGTCGAGCTGCCGGTCCGCCTGGATCGTCGTGGGGCCAGGCGTCGCGAGGGGCGACGGCGACGGATCGGCGGCCACGGCGGCGGCACCCGGCGCCAGGGCGAGGACCACGGCGATGAGCGCCGCCCTGAGCAGCGTCCTGCGGGGAGTCATGCACGTTCGATGCGCGAGATCCCCGGAAGGTTGCCCGCGGAGGTCAGGGAGCCTCCGGAGGTCAGGGCGCGATCCCCACGCCGTCGATCCGGCTCCACGCCCGCTCCTGCGCCGCGGTCATGGCCGGCCAGGTGAGCCCGCCCGGCCGGGGCCGGATCCGTGAGGCGTACGGTGCGGGACGGAAGGCCGGGTCGTAGAAGCAGCCGCTGCCGTACTTCTGGTCGAAGGCCCCGCAGGAGGCCGCGAGCGAGCGCGCGGTCGGCTTGCGTCCGTGGCGGACCCAAGTGTCCAGTGCCGCGATGGAGTTGGCGTACTCGGAGTCGCTCAGCGCGCTGTGCTCGGTCTCCGTCGTGAAGGTCTGGACGAGGTTGCCGCCCCTGCCGGCGCCCTGGAGCGTGGCACGGTAGGCCGCCTCGTGCTCGACGAACGCCGTCGGATCGTCGATCGCGTGCAGGCTGAGGACCGGGATGGAGACCCTGCCCGTCAGGTCGCTGTCGTAGGAGAGGTCGCGGCGTGCGGTGGGGTCGGCCGAGAACCGCTCGACTCCCGCGTTGAGCGCCTTGTCGTCGTGTGAGCCCGAGTACCGAACTCCCCGGTTGCTGAAGGGATTTCGGCCTCCGAGCCGGGTCGACACGATGTCGCGGAACGTGAAGGTCGCGAACTGTAGGTGGGACGCGAGCGAACGCTCCGGGATGCGGGTGACGGCGAGGATGTCGTCGAGGTTGCGCTGCTGGAGCGCGGTCCGGTCCGCGGGGGCGGAGGCGTACCCGGTGCACTCCTGGAGGCGGGCGCGGAGTCCGGCGCTCGTCATGGTGGAGTCCGCGCGCAGCCCCTGCCACAGCGGGTACTGCGGCTCTGTCGGACGGGGGTGGTTGTGGCAGTAGTACTGGTAGACCACCCGCAGGTCGACGCGGTAGTCGTAGCCGCGCGAGCCGCCGCCGAGGACACCGCTCGTCAGCAGCGCGCCGTCATAGGCGCCGGGGTGTCTGCCGTAGGTCTCCGCGACCTTGGCGGCGACGTCGCCGCCCCAGGACTGGCCGTGCACGTAGGTCCGCTTCGGCTTGCCGAACTCGGAGACGAACAGTCTGCGCACGTTCTCGGTGTCGGCGGCGGCCATCCGCGTCCCGTAGCCACCGCGGCGGTAGGACGAGCCGGCCCAGGCGTATCCCTCGTCGACCATCACCGCCCAGCGCTCCAGATCGTCGGTGCTGCGTGCGGGGTCCGAGGAGTCGCCGAGATCGGGTCCGCCGTGCGCGTGCACGACGAGGGATCCGTTCCAGCGGGTCGGAACGGCCATCGTGTAGTACGCCCCGTTGGCGTCCTGGCCGGTGTAACACGTCGCCTTGCCCACCAGGTCGGCCGGGCAGGCGGTCACCGCGGGCCGCGCGGTCTGCGCTTGGGGCGCGGGGGCGTTGCCGAGCGTGCCGAGGAGAGCGGTGGCGAGGCCCACGGCCAGTACCGCCGGAGAGCGGCGAAAGGCCGGGAGTCGGCGGCGTACCGGTACGGGCCTGTCAAGTGTCATCACGGGAGCGGCTCCTATGAATGCGCTGTGCGAAGTTGCACCGCGATCCGTGATGTTAGGAAGCGCCGCACCTGGGGGATACCCGTCGATCATTGCGTTCATAGTGTTCGCCCGGCCCGCTGCCAGGCATGCGGCCCCCGCCGGGGACGGGGTGCGGCAGGCCCGTTCGGGTAAACTCCCGGGGTAAGGCAGGTTCCACTGCCTGGCACCGGAGCCCCCGTACCTCGCTGGAGGAACATACGAAGACGGGGGCGTTTTGCTGTGTCCCTGTGGGAGTGACCTGCGCCGTTTCGCGTGAAAATGTGAGACTTATGCGCTTTCTTGAGCCCGGTACGGGACGGCCCGTAGATTCAGCCCCGGTTCCCTACGACCTGACGTACGACGACGTCTTCATGGTGCCGCGCCGCAGCGCGGTCGGATCACGTCAGGGTGTGGACCTCAGCTCCCCGGACGGCACGGGCACCACCATCCCGCTGGTCGTCGCCAACATGACCGCCATCGCCGGGCGGCGCATGGCCGAGACGCTGGCCCGGCGCGGCGGGCTCGTGGTCATCCCGCAGGACATCCCGATCGAGGTCGTCACCGAGGTCGTCGCCTGGGTGAAGAGCCGCCACCTCGTCCTGGACACCCCGATCCGGCTGGCCCCGCACCAGACCGTCGCCGACGCGCTCGCCCTGCTGCCCAAGCGCGCGCACAACGCAGGTGTCGTCGTCGACGAGGACCAGCGCCCGGTCGGTGTCGTCACCGACGCCGACCTGACCGGTGTGGACCGCTTCACGCAGCTCGGCGAGGTCATGTCCCGGGACCTGCTGCTGCTCGACGCGGACATCGACCCGCGCGAGGCGTTCAACAAGCTGGACGGCGCCAACCGCCGCTACGCGCCCGCCGTCGACAAGGACGGCAAGCTCGCCGGCATCCTCACCCGCAAGGGCGCCCTGCGCGCCACGCTGTACTCGCCGGCCGTGGACGCGGACGGCAAGCTGCGGATCGCGGCCGCCGTCGGCATCAACGGCGACTTCGTGCAGAAGGCCAAGCAGCTGCTGGACGCGGGCGTCGACACGCTCGTCATCGACACGGCGCACGGCCACCAGGAGTCGATGATCAGCGCGATCAGGCAGGTGCGGGCCCTCGATCCGAACGTCCCCATCGTGGCCGGCAACATCGTCGCCGCCGAGGGCGTCAAGGACCTCATCGAGGCGGGCGCCGACATCATCAAGGTCGGCGTCGGCCCCGGCGCGATGTGCACCACCCGCATGATGACCGGCGTCGGCCGCCCGCAGTTCTCGGCCGTCATGGAATGCGCCGCCGAGGCCAAGAAGTACGGCAAGCACGTGTGGGCCGACGGCGGTGTCCGCCACCCGCGCGACGTCGCGATGGCCCTCGCGGCCGGTGCGTCGAACGTGATGATCGGCTCGTGGTTCGCGGGCACGTACGAGTCCCCGGGCGACCTCCAGCAGGACGCCAACGGCCGTCTCTACAAGGAGTCGTTCGGCATGGCGTCCGCGCGCGCGGTCCGCAACCGCACGTCGGACGAGTCGGCCTACGACCGCGCCCGCAAGGCACTGTTCGAGGAGGGCATCTCCACCTCCCGCATGTTCCTCGACCCGGCCCGCCCGGGCGTCGAGGACCTGATCGACTCGATCATCGCGGGCGTCCGCTCCTCCTGCACCTACGCCGGCGCCGGCTCCCTGGAGGAGTTCGCCGAGCGCGCGATCGTCGGCATCCAGAGCGCCGCCGGCTACGCGGAGGGCAAGCCGCTGCACGCCAGCTGGAGCTGACCCGACTCCCTTTTCCACGGCCCCTGTTGCCCCGGCGCGGGGATGATTCGGGGGCCGTGGGCGATGCTGCGGCGGTTACCGCCCTGAGGCAAGCCGTTGCACATGGACTGGAGTCGGCCAACTCCCTTTCCCGCGGCCCCTGTTGTCCCGACCCCCGGGATATTCGGGGGCCGTCGGCGTGCTCCGGCGGCTACCGTCGGGCACATGGAGATCGCTGTGTGCCGGGCCGCCGACGTGGCGCTGCTCGACCAGTACATCGGCTCGCCGGGGTCCGTCTCGATCCATGCCCGGCGGTTCGCACGGCAGGGGGCGGGCGGGGGCACCTATCTCGTCGCCTGGATCGACGACCGGCCCGTAGGGCACGCCGAGGTGATCTGGGACGGCTGCGCGGCCCCGGAGGTGCGGGCCGCCCTGCCCGGCTGCCCGGAGCTCAACGGCCTCGCCGTCTGGCCCCCGCAGCTGCGCTCGCGCGGCATCGGGGGCGCGCTGATCCGGCGCGCCGAGGAACTGGCCCGGGAGCACGGCCGTACGGTCCTCGGCCTGGGTGTCGCGGCCGACAACCCGAAGGCCGCCGACCTCTACGCACGGCTCGGCTACCGGCGCCTGACGGACTACGTGGACCGCTGGTCGTACGAGGGCCACGACGGGGTCACCCACGAGTGCGCCGACCCCTGCACCTTCCTCACCAAGGAACTTCCGTCAAGCACCCTTGACGTCAAGCAGCCCTGACGCAACGCTGAAGCCATGACGACACCGCAGAGCATCGAACCCGAGCACACCCTCCTCACCGCAGTCGCCCGCCTCGACCACCTCCGCACCCGCGAGTCCCTCGCCGGCTTCGGCAGCGACGCCGAGGCACTCGACCGCACCGAGACGCTGGAGTTGCTCGCCCTGAGCGAGGTCGTCGCCCGCAAGGCCGCCTACGGCCGTCAGCTCACCGTCCGCGCGGCCCGCGAGGCCGGTGCCTCCTGGACGCAGATCGGGGCCGCGCTCGGCATGAGCAAGCAGGCCGCGTGGGAGGCGCACACGCGCTGGATCGACGCACAGGCGGAGGTGTTCGGGCAGCCCGGGCGGATCGGTTTCGACGAGGACGACCTGGCCGCGGCACGGGCCCTCGCGGGGGAGCCGGACGAGGGCTGAACCGGACACCGGCGAGGGCCGTGTCAGGCGTCGCGCAACGCCCGGCACCCACCGCGCAACGAATCAACACCCGCGTCCCGCGAACGCAACGATCTTGCGAAGACGCGCAAGGTTGCCGCATTACGACCAGGACGCCTGGGCTCATAGGGTCGAGCGCTGTACCCAGCGCGCGGCAGGACCTCCGCTCGGCGGCCCTTCCGTGCTGCCGGTCCCTGCCGCCGTGACCGGCAGCGACAAGGAGCCCCCGCGTGCTCGACCAAGGCGCACCCCCGCACCACTCCAGCCAGACCGCCGAGCCGTCCCCAGGACTCGGCGCGCGTCTGATGCGCCGCAAGCCCGTGGAACTCCTGGTCGCCGAGGGCGGCCGGGGCGAGGGCGGTTCGCTCCGCCGCTCCCTCGGGCTCTGGCAGCTGACGATGATCAGCATCGGCGCCACCCTCGGCACCGGCATCTTCGTCGTCCTCGGCGAAGCCGTCCCCAAGGCCGGCCCCGCCGTCACCCTCTCCTTCGTGATCGCCGGCCTCACCGCCCTCTTCTCGGCCCTCTCCTACGCCGAACTCGCGGGCACCATCCCGGTCGCCGGTTCCTCGTACTCGTACGCCTACGCCACGCTGGGCGAGCTGATCGCCTGGATCTGCGGCTGGTGCCTGGTCCTGGAGTACGGCGTCTCGGTCGCCGCCGTCGCCGTCGGCTGGGGCGAGTACCTCAACGAACTGCTCGACGGCACGATCGGCGTCACCATCCCGGACGCCCTGTCCGCCCCGCCCGGCGACGGCGGCATCTTCAACCTCCCGGCGCTGATCGTCGTACTCCTCGCGATGGCGTTCCTGCTCGGCGGCGCCAAGGAGTCCGCGCGCGCCAACACGGTCATGGTGTGTGTGAAGATCGCCGCGCTGGTGCTGTTCTGCGCGATCGGCGTACAGGGCTTCCGGTCCGGCAACTACGACCACTTCATGCCGCTCGGTATGGCCGGCGTGAGCGCGGCCGGAGCGACGCTCTTCTTCTCGTACATCGGCTTCGACGCCGCCTCCACGGCCGGCGAGGAGGCGAAGAACGCCCAGCGCGACCTGCCCCGCGCGATCATGCTGTCCCTGGTCATCGTGACGGCGCTGTACGTCGTCGTCGCGGCCGTGGCGGTCGGCGCGAAGCCCTGGCGCCGCTTCAACGACTCCGAGGCCGCCCTCGCCCAGATCATGCGCGACGTCACCGGCCAGTCCTTCTGGGGCACCCTCCTCGCCGGCTGCGCGGTGATCGCCATCGCGAGCGTCGTCCTGACCGTGCTCTACGGCCAGACCCGCATCCTCTTCGCGATGTCCCGGGACGGGCTCGTGCCCAAGGTGTTCGGCAAGGTCCACCCGAAGACCGGGGCGCCCCGCGCCAACACCGTCATCGTGTCCCTGTTCTGCGGGGTCCTCGCGGCGGCCATCCCGCTCGGGCAGCTCGCGGACGCGACCAGCATCGGCACGCTGTTCGCCTTCGCGCTGGTCAACATCGCCGTCGTGGTGCTGCGCCGGACCCGCCCCGACATGTCCCGCACCTTCCGCGTCCCGCTGTCCCCGGTCCTGCCCGCCGTGGGCTTCGGACTGTGCGTGTGGATGATGGGCAGCCTCTCGGCCGTCACCTGGGTGGTCTTCGGAATCTGGATGGCCGTCGGGCTCGTGTTCTACTTCGTATACGGCCACCGCCGCTCCCGACTGGCACCCACCGCACCACCCGAGAAGTGATCGATCCACCGTGCTGAACGAACTCGACGAACGCATCGTGCACGCCCTCGCCGAGGACGCCCGCCGCTCCTTCGCGGACATCGGGCAGCTCGTCGGCCTGTCCGCGCCCGCCGTGAAGCGGCGCGTGGACCGGCTGCGGGCCACCGGCGCCATCACCGGCTTCACCGTACGGGTGGACCCGTCGGCGCTCGGCTGGGAGACCGAGGGGTTCGTCGAGATCTACTGCCGGCACAACACCTCCCCGGACACCATCCGGCGGGGCCTGGAGCGCTACCAGGAGGTCGTGGCCGCGTCCACCGTCACCGGCGACGCGGACGCGGTCGTCCAGGTCTTCGCCGCCGACATGCGCCACTTCGAGCGGGTCCTTGAGCGGATCGCGGGGGAGCCGTTCGTGGAACGGACGAAGTCGGTGCTGGTGCTGTCGCCGCTGCTGCGACGCTTCTCGTCCGGCTCGCCGACCTGAGCCGCGGGGGCTACTCGGCCCGGCGGCGGACCGCGGACAGCAGTCGGCGTACGGCGATCACGTGCCCGCCGCTGGAGATGACGAGCCGCCGGTAGAGGCCCCCGGCCAGGCCGGGGAAGGCGGCCCGGGTCTCGGCCCGCAGCAGCGAGCGCCCCGGGCCGGTCCGCTCGACGTGGAAGACCAGGGCGTACGACGAGAAGCGGTGGCTGCCTTCGAGGACCAGCTCGCGCCCCGGGACCGCCGAGGTCACGTGGAAACCGGCGAACGCCGAACCCTCGGCGAGGGGCCGGGGCCCGGAGTCCTCGCGGTCGGCGGCGCGGACCAGATGCGCGTACCGGGTCGCACGCGCGGAGGAGCGGCCCATCACCCGGCTCAGGCCGCGCCACACGGCGTCGGGCTCCGCGGCCACGACCGCGGTCAGTTCGTCGACATAGGGCAACGCGGTGATCTCCATCCGGACCTCCATGACGTCGGACCCGTCCCCCTCACTACGACTGTCCCACGCCGCGGCCGGAGGTTCTCACTCCGCCGTCTTCCGCGCCAACGCGTTGTTCCCTATCGAGTTGTGCACGCTGAAGCTCACCGCGTCCGAGCGGTAGCGGTCGTCCGACCACTCAACCGGGCGTCCCTCACGGGTCGTTGTGACCCGGCGGACCCGCAGCAGCGGGCTCGTGCGGCGGATGCCCAGCAACTCCGCGTCCTGCGCGCCCGCGGCGACCGCGTCGATGACGTGCTCGCCGTAGGCGAAGACCAACCCCGTGTCGTCGTACAGGCGTTGGGTCACCGACGGGCACCCCGGCTCGATCGCCTCGACGGCGGGGGAGATCCAGTCGGCGTACACCGTCCGCTCCAGGAGGACCGGCTCGCCGTCCAGGCCGCGGACCCGCAGGACGTGCAACACCGGGGTTCTCTCGGTGAGTTGGAGGCGTACGGCGTCCTCGGCCGTGGCCGGGCGGTACTCCTGTGAGACCACGTGTCCGGTCGCCTCGCGGTCCATCGCGCGGGCCCACTCGGCGAAGCTGCGCAGTTCCGCGAAGCTCTGGCTGCGGCGGCTGGCCAGGACGACTCGGCGGGCCCCTTGGCGGGAGCCGATCAGCCCCTCGGCGGTGAGGGCCGCGACGGCCTGGCGGACCGTGCCGCGCGAGACGCCGTACTGCGCCGCGAGGTCCGTCTCCGCGGGCAGCAGGCTGCCGACTGTGTACTCCTCGCGGTCGATGGCCTTGCGCAGCTCGTCGGCGATCACCTCGTGTCGCGCCGTCATGCTTCCCCTCCGAGTTGACCACTGTGCACAGCGTGAGCAGCGTAGTCGAGTTCCCTTGGTGATCCGTGTCAGCCAGGAGTGTGCAGTGAATAAGGGGTCACGGTTTCGCCAATGTTTACGAACAAGACACCATCGGCGGGCGTACTGAGGCCAACTTGTTCAGACAAGTTCTCCGCTCTGCTCAAACCGTCGTGCGCACCCCTGGAGAGACCGTGACCGTGTCCCCGCCGAGAAACGCCGTCCTGGGTGGATCCCTCGCCGTCGTCGCCGCGCTTGCCCTCAGCGCCTGTGGCGCCGCTCCCACCAACTCGTCGACCACCGCCGACGGCAAGAACGCCGCCACCGCCACCTCCGTCGCCGACTTCGGCGGCATGGACGCCCTGGTGAAGGCGGCCAAGAAGGAGGGCACGCTGCACGCCATCGCGCTGCCCCGCGACTGGGCCAACTACGGCGCCCTCATCGACGGCTTCACCAAGAAGTACGGCATCAAGATCACGGACGAGAACCCGGACGGCTCCAGCCAGGACGAGATCAACGCCGTGACCTCCCGCAAGGGCCAGGACCGTGCGCCCGACGTCCTCGACCTCGGTTCCTCCTTCGCGCTGAGCGCCGCCCAGCAGGGCCTGCTCGCGCCGTACAAGGTCGCCTCCTTCGACCAGATCCCCGCGGGTCAGAAGGACCCGAAGGGGCAGTGGTTCAACGACTACGGCGGCTACATCTCCATCGGCTGCGACGCCAAGCGCGTGAAGACCTGTCCGACCACCTTCGCGGACCTGCTGAAGCCGCAGTACAAGGGCCAGGTCGCCCTCAACGGCAACCCCACCAAGTCGGGTTCGGCCTTCGGTGGCGTGTACGCGGCGGCGCTCGCCAACAAGGGCTCCTTCGACGACATCCAGCCCGGCCTGGACTTCTTCGCGAAGCTGAAGAAGAACGGCAACTACACGCCCGTCGAGTCGACCCCGGCCACCGTCGAGAAGGGCGAGACGCCCATCTCCATCGACTGGGACTACCTGAACGCCGGTTACGCCGACGAGTTCAAGTCCAAGGGCGTCGACTGGAAGGTCTCCATCCCGAGCGACGGCCAGTACGCCCAGTACTACTCGCAGGCCATCAACAAGGACGCCCCGCACCCGGCGGCCGCCCGCCTGTGGCAGGAGTACCTGTACAGCGCCGAGGGCCAGAACCTGTGGCTCAAGGGGTACGCGCGCCCGGCGCTGATGACCTCCATGGAGGCGGCCGGCACGCTCGACAAGACCGCCGCCGCCAAGCTCCCGCAGGTCTCCGGCACGCCGGCCTTCCCGACCGAGGCCCAGCAGAGCAAGGCCAAGACGGTCATCGCGTCCGGCTGGGCGAAGGCCGTCTCCGGATGACGGCCACGCTCACGCAGGCCGATGTGGTCGCCGCCGCTTCTTCGAAGCGGCGGCGCCGCGTCCCCAGCTGGATCGCCGTGGTCCCGCTGCTCGCCTTCGTCGCGGTCGCCTTCGGGGTGCCCGCCATCGCGATGCTGAACGGCGCCTTCACCGTCAAGAACCAGACGACGGGCGCCACTTCGTACAGCACCGCCAACCTCACCGACTCGCTCCAGGGCGCCTACTTCACCGCGCTGGTCGGCAGCGTCAAGCTGTCCGCCCTCTCGGCCGCCCTCGGCACCCTGCTCGGGCTGCCGCTCGCGCAGGTCGTCGTCACCTCCCGCTTCCGCGCGCTGCGCCAGGCCGTGCTCACCGCGTCCGGCGTCCTCGCCAACTTCGGCGGTGTCCCGCTGGCCTTCGCGTTCGTCGCCACCCTCGGCAACGCCGGTGTGCTGACGACCCACCTGGGCCTCAAGGACAAGGGCTGGGACCTCTACAGCTTCTCGGGCCTGGTCCTCGTCTACCTGTACTTCCTCATCCCGCTGATGGTCCTCACCATCACCCCCGCCCTGGAGGGCCTGCGCACCCAGTGGCGCGAGGCCGCCCAGAACAACGGCGCCACCGGCGTGCAGTACTGGCGCCACGTCGCCCTGCCCGTGCTGCTGCCCTCGCTGCTCGGCGGGTTCGTCCTCCTCTTCGGCAGCGCCTTCGCCGCGTACGCCACCGCCGCGGCCATGGTGGGCAGTTCGATCCCGCTGGTCACCCTCCAGATCGCCGACGCCATCTCCGGCAACGTGCTGGTCGGCCAGGAGAACGTGGCCCTCGCCCTCAGCCTCGACATGGTCCTGGTCGCGGGTCTGGTCATGGCCGTGTACCTGCCCCTGCAACGACGGAGCGCGCGATGGCTGGACGCCTGAACCTCTGGCGGTGGGTCGTCCTCGGCCTCGCCGCCCTGTACTTCCTGGTGCCGCTCGCCGCGTCCGTGGTCTTCACGGTCGACGTGCCCGGCGAGGGCGTCACCTTCGACGCCTACACCCAGATCGTCTCCGCCGACGGCTTCACCTCCAGCCTGGTGCTCTCGCTGGAACTCGCCGCCGCCACCATCGCCATCGTCCTGCTGCTGATGGTTCCGGCCATGGTCGCGCTACGACTTGGCGCGCCCCGCCTGCGGCCCGTCGTCGAGGTGATCTGCTCGCTGCCGCTGGTGGTGCCGCCGATCGCGTTCGTCGCCGGTATCGGCACCGTCCTCAAGTGGGGCCCCGACTACCTGTCCCGCACCCCGCTGTTCCAGACCTTCGTCGCCATCCAGAACCCGAGCTTCCCGTTCATCCTGGTCCTCGCCTATGTCGTGATGGCGCTGCCGTTCGTGTACCGGGCGCTGGACTCCGGGCTGCGTGCCATCGACGTGAAGACCCTCGTCGAGGCCGCCCGCAGCTGCGGCGCGAACTGGCCGCAGGCGCTGGTGCGGACCGTACTGCCCAATCTGCGCGGGGCGTTGCTCAACGCGTCCTTCCTCACCCTGGCGCTGGTGCTCGGCGAGTTCACCGTGGCCCAGCTGCTCGGCTTCCAGCCCTTCGCCGTGTGGATCTACAGCGTCGGCGGGTCCAACGCCCAGCTCTCCGTCGCCGTCTCCGTGCTCAGCCTGGTCGTCACCTGGGCACTCCTCCTCACGCTCGCCGGTGTCGGCGGACGTGACAAAGCCGCTTCGTCCCGGGGATGAACCATGACCGCCACCACGCTTGAGAAGACCGCCACGGAGAACGCCGCCACCGTCGAATTCCGGGGCCTGCGCCGGGAGTTCGGCCCCACGGTCGCCCTCGACGGACTCGACCTCACCGTCCGGCCCGGTGAGTTCCTGGCCCTGCTCGGCCCCTCCGGCTGCGGCAAGACCACCGCGCTGCGCATGCTCGCCGGCTTCGAACACCCCACCTCCGGCGAGGTGTTGGTGGACGGCAAGGACGTCACCGACGTGCCAGCGCACCGCCGCGACGCCGGGATGGTCTTCCAGTCGTACAGCCTCTTCCCGCATCTCAACGCCCTCGACAACGTCGCCTTCGGCCTGCGCATGCGCAAGGTGAACAAGGCCGAACGGCGGTTCCGCGCCAACGAGTTGCTCCACCTTGTCGGGCTCGGCGACAAGGGCGAGAGCTTCCCGCACCAGCTCTCCGGCGGCCAGCAGCAGCGCGTCGCCCTGGCCCGCGCGCTCGCCCTCCAGCCGCGCGTCCTGCTCCTCGACGAACCGCTCTCGGCGCTCGACGCCAAGGTGCGGCTGTCCCTGCGCGAGGAGATCCGCCGCCTCCAGCAGGAACTCGGCATCACCACCCTCTTCGTGACACACGATCAGGAAGAGGCGCTGTCCATAGCCGACCGGGTCGCCGTGATGCGTGCCGGAAAGCTCGAACAGTGCGCCGCACCCGCCGAGTTGTACGGCCGGCCCGCGACCGCGTTCGTCGCCGAGTTCGTCGGCACGATGAGCCGCCTCCCGGGACAGCTCTCGGACGGGGTCGTCGAAGTGCTCGGCCAGCGGCTGCCCGTCGACGGCGAGGCACCGGCAGGACCCGAAGTCGACGTGCTCGTACGGCCCGAGGCGATCCATGTGCACGCCGACGCCGCCGGTGACGCGCGTGTCGTCGCCACCGCCTTCCTCGGCTCGGTCGTCCGCCTCACCGTGCAGCTCGCCGACTCCACCGAGGTCAAGGCCGACCTGCCCGCGCACGAGGCCGCGGGACTGGGCGCCGGCGTCGCCGTACGCGTGTCGCTGCCGGAGCGGCCGGTCCTCGTGGCAGAACGCGTCAACCCGTAGGGCCCACCGGCCCCCGTAGTGAACCCGCAGTGAAAGAGAGAAACGTGACCCCCCACGCCCAACTCCCGCTCCAGGCCGTCCTGTTCGACATGGACGGAACGCTCGTCGACACCGAGCGGCTGTGGTGGGATGCGGTGGAGCAGGTCGCGGGCAGGACCCTGACGGACGCGGACCAGCCGGAGGTGCTCGGCCGCCCGGTCGAGCACACCGCCGACTGGCTCGCCCGGGCCACGGGCGCGTCGGCGGCGGACCTCGCGGCCGCACTGCACCGGGAGTTCGCCGCCCGCGTCCGCACCGGCATCGTGCCCCGCCCCGGCGCGCTCGACCTCCTCGACGCCCTCGCCCGCGACGGCGTCCCCACGGCCCTGGTCACCGCGTCCCCCCGCGCGGTCGCCGACACCGTCCTCGACGCCCTCGGCGCCAGCCGCTTCGCGGTCTCCGTCACCGCCGACGACACCGGGCCCACCAAGCCCGCCCCCGACCCCTACCTCGCCGCCTGCCGCGCCCTCGGCGTCGACCCGGCGGCCTGCGTGGCCGTCGAGGACACCCAGACCGGCGTCAGCTCCGCCGAGGCGGCCGGCTGCGCGGTGCTCGCCGTACCGTCGCTGGCACCGATCGACGCGGCGCCCGGCCGGACCGTACGGGAGAGTCTCGTCGGGGTCACCCCGGCGGACCTGCGCGCGATGGTGACGCACGGAACGCCGTACGAGCTACGCGTGTTGACCTGGAATCTCTGGCTCGGCGGCAGCGAGGTCGACGATCACAGGACCAAGCAGCTCAAGGCCATCACGGAGACCGGCGCCGATGTGGTCGGCCTCCAGGAGACCGGCGGCACGGCGGCCGGGGAGCTGGCCGAGGCGCTCGGCTGGCACCACCACCGGGCCGGCGAGAACCTCGGCGTCATCAGCCGCCACCCGATCACGGCCCGCTTCGGAGACCCGGACGTCGGCTTCTACGGAGCGGCCGGGGTGCGGATCGCCGTATCCGAGGGCCGTGAGATCGACCTGTGGACCTGCCACCTCGACTACACGCCCTACGGCCCCTACGAGTCCGCCTTCGACGGGATCCCGGCCGCCGAGCTGATCGCGCACGAGGAGGTACGGCTCGCCCAGATGCGGGACACCCTGAGCCGGATCGCGGAGGTGGCCGAGGACACCGTCCCCGTCGTCCTGGTCGGTGATTTCAACAGCCCCTCGCACCTCGACCGGCCGGACGTCGAATGGCCGGTGACCAAGGCGGCGGCGGACGCGGGCCTGCGCGACAGCTACCGGGAGGCCCACCCGGACCCGGCCGCCGACCCCGGCCACACCTGGTCGCCGATCCACCCCGTCCACGAGGACGGCAGCGGGCGCCCCGAGCCGCAGGACCGCATCGACTACGTCCTGCACCGGGGCCTGACCGTGCTCGACTCCCGCACCTTCGTCGTCGGCACCCCGAGCCCCTGGCCTGACGTGTCCGCGAACTGCTGGCCCTCGGACCACGCGGCCGTCCTCACGGTCTTCGCCGTGCCCCGCGCGTCCTGAGACAGGGGCGCAACGAATCGCCGCCGCACCCCTCCCGCACGCAACAAACCGCTTACCGGCGCGCAACGGCTCCTTCTTGTCCGGCCCGGTCCCTCAGCCGTACCGTCTAGGTGGGCCCCGATAGGTGGCTCTTCAACCTTTTCGTACCGGTGAGGAACACGCATGCGCACCGCCCTCCTCCAGAGCTCCGGCCGCCCCGGCTCCGTCGTCGAGAACCTCAAGGTCCTCGACGAGGCCGCGGGCCGGGCCGCGGCCGGCGGTGCCGGGCTGCTCGCCGCGCCGGAGATGTTCCTCACCGGATACGCGATCGGCGACGACATCGGCCGCCTCGCCGAGCCCGCAGACGGCGACTCCGCCGACACGATCGCCGAGATCGCCGGCCGCCACGGACTCGCGATCGCCTACGGCTACCCGGAGCGCGACGGAGACACCGTCTACAACTCGGCCCAGCTGATCTCCGCCGACGGCACCCGCCTCGCCAACTACCGCAAGACCCACCTCTTCGGCGACTTCGAGCGCGCCCACTTCACACCGGGCGAACAGCCGGTCGTCCAGGCCGAGTTGAACGGCCTGACCGTCGGCCTGATGATCTGCTACGACGTCGAGTTCCCGGAACCCGTCCGCGCCCACGCCCTCGCCGGCACCGACCTGCTCCTCGTCCCGACGGCGAACATGCACCCGTTCCAGTTCGTCGCCGAGGCCCTGGTCCCGGTGCGGGCCTGGGAGAACCAGATGTACGTGGCGTACATCAACCGGATCGGCCAGGAAGGGGAGTTCGACTTCTACGGCCTCTCCACGCTCGCCGGACCCGACGGAGTCGCCCGCACCCGCGCCGGCCGCGGCGAGGAACTCCTCCTCACGGACCTGGACCCCGAGCTGCTCGCCGACTCCCGCGCGGCGAACCCGTATCTGACGGACCGTCGCCCCGGCCTCTACGGATCCCTGGCCTGAATCCCCCTGCTGTTCCCGTACTTGTTCTTGTTTCTTGTTCCGCTAGGAGTCCGTACCCCATGACGTCCACGGTGCCCAACGCCGTCCAGCACGCCGACGAGCGGCAGCCGCCGATCACCATGTTCGGGCCGGACTTCCCGTACGCGTACGACGACTTCCTCGCCCACCCGGCGGGCCTCGGCCAGATACCCGCGACCGAGCACGGCACCGAAGTCGCGGTGATCGGCGGCGGGTTGTCCGGCATCGTGGCCGCCTACGAGCTGATGAAGATGGGCCTCAAGCCCGTCGTCTACGAGGCCGACCAGATCGGGGGGCGGTTGCGGACCGTCGGCTTCGACGGGTGCGACCCCTCCCTCACCGCCGAGATGGGCGCGATGCGCTTCCCGCCCTCCTCCACCGCCCTCCAGCACTACATCGACCTGGTGGGCCTTGAGACCCGGCCGTTCCCCAACCCCCTTGCCGAGGCGACCCCTTCGACCGTCGTCGACCTCAAGGGCGAGTCGCACTACGCGACCACCGTCGGCGACCTCCCGCAGGTCTACCGCGACGTGATGCACGCCTGGAGCGCCTGCCTCGAAGAGGGCGCCGACTTCTCCGACATGAACCGCGCCATGCGCGAACGCGACGTCCCGCGCATCCGCGAGATCTGGTCGAGGCTCGTCGGGAAACTCGACAACCAGACCTTCTACGGCTTCCTCTGCGACTCCGAGTCCTTCAAGTCCTTCCGGCACCGCGAGATCTTCGGCCAGGTCGGCTTCGGCACCGGCGGCTGGGACACCGACTTCCCGAACTCGATCCTCGAGATCCTGCGCGTCGTCTACACCGAGGCCGACGACCACCACCGCGGCATCGTCGGCGGCTCCCAGCAACTCCCGCTCCGCCTCTGGGACCGCGAGCCGCAGAAGATCGTCCACTGGCCCTACGGCACCTCGCTGGCCTCCCTGCACGTGGGCGGCGAACCCCGCCCCGCCGTGACCCGCCTGCACCGGACGGCCGGCAACGGGATCACGGTGACGGACGCGAACGGCGACATCCGCACCTACCAGGCGGCGATCTTCACCGCCCAGTCCTGGATGCTGCTCTCGAAGATCGCCTGCGACGACTCGCTCTTCCCGATCGACCACTGGACGGCGATCGAGCGCACCCACTACATGGAGTCCAGCAAGCTCTTCGTGCCCGTCGACCGGCCGTTCTGGCTGGACAAGGCCGTCGACGACAGGGGAAATCCGACCGGTCGGGACGTCATGTCGATGACCCTCACCGACCGTATGACGCGCGGCACTTACCTACTCGACGACGGCCCCGACAAGCCCGCCGTCATCTGCCTCTCGTACACCTGGTGCGACGACAGCCTCAAGTGGCTGCCGCTGTCCGCGAACGAGCGGATGGAGGTCATGCTGAAGTCGCTCGGCGAGATCTACCCGAAGGTCGACATCAGGAAGCACGTCATCGGCAACCCGGTGACCGTCTCCTGGGAGAACGAGCCCTACTTCATGGGCGCGTTCAAGGCCAACCTGCCCGGCCACTACCGCTACCAGCGGCGCCTGTTCACCCACTTCATGCAGGACCGGCTGCCCGCGGACAAGCGGGGCGTCTTCCTCGCCGGCGACGACATCTCCTGGACCGCCGGCTGGGCCGAGGGCGCCGTCCAGACCGCGCTGAACGCGGTCTGGGGCGTCATGCACCAACTGGGCGGCACGACCGACCCGACGAACCCGGGGCCGGGGGACGTCTACGACGCGATCGCGCCGGTCGAACTGCCGGAGGACTGAGGGGAGTTCGGTCGGCCGGAGGTGAGCCGGCCGGAGTTCTTCAGACCCCGGCCGCCCGCGCCTTCTCGTACACCTCGGCGGCGACGTCCTTGAGTTCCTGGGCGTCCCGGGTGCGGGTCTGTAGGTCGACGAGGATCTCGTCCAGGCCGATCGCGGCATGTGCGGTGAGGTCCTCGACGATCTGGTCGACGCTGCCGTGGAAGGGGGGCCGGTCGGGGCCGTCGTAGGGCTTGGCGCTGTAGCGCGCGTTGGCGCGCAGCACGCTCGGGATCGGTTCCGTGCGGCCGCGTTCGGCGGCCACGTCCCGCAGCGCGCGCCACTGCGCGGCGACCGCCTCGGCGCCCACGCCGACCGGTATCCACCCGTCGGCGTGGTCGACCAGCCGGCGCCGGGCCTTCCCGCTGGTCGCCGGGAGGAGGATCGGGATGGGTCGCACGGGCTTGGGACCGACCACCGCCGACGGGATCCGCGTCAACGAGCCGTCGTACGACACCGGGTCGGGGCCCCACACGGCCCGGCACACCTCGATCACCTCGTCCAGGACCCGGCCGCGCTCCTCGAACGGCCGTACCGACGAGGCCGCGTACTCCTCATAGGACCAGCCCGTGCCGAGGCCCGCGACCACCCGGCCGCCGCTCGCCGCGTCCAACGTGGCCAGCTGCTTGGCCAGTTGGAACGGCACGTGCAGGGGTGCCACCAGCACGCTGGTGCCGAGGCGGGCCCGCTCGGTCGCGGTGGCGGCGAGTGCGAGCGTGACCATCGGTTCGGCCATGCTCCGGTAGTGATCGGGCCAGGGCACGCCCTCCATGCCGTACAGGCCCTGGGCGGCGGGTTCGGGGAACAGGGCGCGCTCGGACACCCACAGACTCTCGTAGCCGATCCGCTCGGCGGCGCGGGCCACTTCGGGCACGTCCCTGCCGAGGTCGTACCAGCGCAGCTGGGGGAGGCCGAGTCCGAGAGAGGTCGTCATGCTCTGTGCTCCTTCGCCCGAGGTTCGCAGTGGTCCGTCCTGCCACCGAACGTACAACTGGCGTACGGGAGTTGACCCGATCAGTCGGGCAGCGGGGTGAGCATCATGCGGCCCGCGAGCCCCACCGCCGCGTCCAGCCGTTCGGTGAACTCCTCGGCCACATCGGGCAGTCCGCGCAGCGCCCACAGCGCTCGCGCCGCCGTCCAGGTCGCCTCCCGGGCGCGCTCCAGACTCCACGAGCCGAGCAGATGCGTGAGCGGATCGGCGATCTGGAACAGGTCGGGCCCCGGCATCAGCTCGTCGCGGATGCGCTCCTCCAGCGACACGAGGAGATCGCCCACGCGGTCGAACTCGTCCTCCAGCTCGGCCGGTTCGCAGTCGAGCGTACGACAGGCGTCCACGACGGCGAGCGCGAGATCGTGCCCGATGTGCGCGTTGATGCCCGAGAGGGCGAACTGCAGTGGACGTACACCCGGATGGCGGCGGAGCTGGAACAGCGGTCGCCAACAGGCGGGCGGGCGGCGCCCGTTCGCCGCCGTGTCCACGGCCGCCAGGTACCGCTCCGCGAACCGTACGTCCAGCGTGATCGCGGCCCGCGCGTCGGCGAACCGTCCGGCGTCGACGCTCCGGTCGACCGCCTCGGTGACGGCGAGGTAGACGCGGTTGAAGACCGCGACCCCGTCCCGGGCCGGCAGTTCCTCGTTGAGCGCGCGCAGCCGGGAGACGACCTTGTCCACGGGTGTGGTGAAGTGTGCCAATTGCCCCATGGGGGCAGCGTCCCAGCCCTAGGCTGGCCGAGGTGCCGCCGGGCCCGACACTTCCCCAGAACGGGGGAACGGGTTCGGCGCGAGGGGGCAGCGTGTCGGGTTCGCGTGGCCGGCGGCAGAAGCGGGCCGCCCGGCGGAGCGTGCTGGTGGTGGCCGTGTCGGTCGTGGTCGCGGTCGGCACGGTCACCGGGATGATCAAAGCGCTCGACGACGAGCGCGGTGCGAACGCGGCGCGGCCGGACGCCACCGGGGCGACGCTGCTGGTGCCGCTGCCTGACGTACCGTCAACAGCCGCCTCCGCAAAGGCGAGTGCCTCGGCCCAACCGGCGAAGACCGCCGCGCCGTCTCCCGCGAAGACCACGAAGGCCAGGAAGAAGCAGCCGGTCGCCGTGTCCCCTCTCCTCTACCGCCACCCCGAGTCCCAGGTCCTCGACTGGGTGCGCGATCACCCCGACGACTCCCGTGCCGAGGTCATAGAGTCCCGGATCGCCGCCCAGCCGGCGGCGGTGTGGTTCGCCGACTTCACGCCGTCGACGATCACCTCCCGCGTCCGCACGGTCACTTCGGGCGCCGCCGTGCAGGGCCGGGTGCCGGTCGTCGTGCCGTACGCGATCCCGGACCGGGACTGCGGTGGGGCCTCGGACGGCGGGGCGTCGGACTTCGACGCGTACGACGGGTGGATCGACAACTTCGCGGCGGGGCTGGGCTCCAGGGAGGTCGTCATCGTCCTGGAACCCGACTCCATAGCCCAGGCCGACTGCCTCTCCGACGCCCAACGCGCCGACCGCTTCGAGGCGTTGGCCCGCGCGGGCCGCGTCCTGAAGGCCGCCGACCCGAAGGCCCGCGTGTACTACGACGCGGGCCACTCCGACTGGAACCCGGCCGCACAACAGGCGGCCCTGCTCAAGCAGGCGGGCGCGGCCTCCGCCGACTCCTCCGACGGGATCTTCAGCAACGTCTCGAACTTCCACGCCACTTCGGCCGAGATCGCCTACGACCGGCAGGTCCTCGACGCCCTCGGCGGCCCCGCGGGCCTCGGTGCCGTCATCGACACCAGCCGCAACGGCAACGGCGCCCCGGCCGACGGCCAGTGGTGCGACCCGGCGGGCCGGAAGATCGGCCGGGCACCGACCCTGGACACCGGGGAGGCGCGGATCGACGGCTATCTGTGGGTCAAGTTGCCGGGGGAGTCGGACGGTTGCAAGGGCACGGCCGGCACGTTCACGGCGTCGTACGCCTACGACCTGGCGCGCTGACCGGCGCCGACCGTCGTTGAGGCGGGTCGAAGTCGCGGTCCCTGTATGTGAATTCCGGTCCGGACCATTGTCACGCCCGTTGGGGAGTCTTACGCTCGCACGGTTCCATTCATGAACTTTGTTCATATACATGATTGGAGTTGGTGTATGAGTGCCAGACCCCGCCTCGGCGTCCTTCTCGCGGCCGTGGCCACGCTGACAGCCGTGTGCGTCCCCTCGGCCGCCGCGCACTCGGCGCCGGCCACCCCCAGGACCGCCGTCCTCGACGGCACCCGCCTCCAGCAGACCAAGCTCCGCCTGGACCGCGGCGACCCCCAACTCCGGAGTGCGCTCAAGCAGTTGACGACCCGCGCCGACAACTGGCTGCACCAGGGCCCCTGGACGGTCGTGGACAAGCCGAAGCCCGCCCCCGGCGGGAACGTTCACGACTATCTGAGCCAAGCGCCCTACTGGTGGCCCACGACCACCCCTACCGCCGACAACCCCTGGGGCTGCCCGTACGTCCAGCGCGACGGCCAGCGCAACCCCGAGGTCGACACGGGAACCGACCGCCAGGACGTGGAGAAGGTCTTCGACTCGACGTACGACCTCGCGCTCGCCTGGTACTACACCGGCGACAAGCGCTACGCACACAAGGCCGACCAGGTCCTGCGCACCTGGTTCCTCGACCCGGCCACGAGGATGAACCCCAACCTGAACCACGCCCAGTTCATCCCGTGCAAGTACGACGGCCGCGCCATCGGCATCATCGACTTCTCCCAGTCGTACACCAGCGTCGTCGACGCCATCGCGATCCTCGGCACCGGCGCCCCCGGCTGGACGAGGAACGACCGTACAGCGATGGCCAGTTGGAACTCCGACTTCCTCGGCTGGCTGAAGAACAGCGCCTTCGGCAAGGAGGAGGGCGCCGCCGCCAACAACCACGGCACCTTCTACGACATGGAGTTGGCCGCCCTCGCCTACGCGACCGGCGACGAGGCACTGGCCCGCCGGACGGTGCTGGACGCGCGCGCCAAGCGCATCGACCCGCAGATCGCGGGAGACGGCAGCCAGCCGCAGGAGCTTGCGCGGACACGGAGTTGGCACTACTCGACCTTCGACCTGGTCGCCTACACCCGGCTCGCCGCCATCGGCCGGCATGTCGGCGTGAACCTGTGGACCTACCAAGGCCCGGACGGGCAGGGCCTGTTGAAGGCGGTGGACTATCTGCTGCCGGCCGCGACCGGGGCCGCCGCGTGGTCGCATCCGGAGCTGGAGTTCTACCGGTACGCGGCGAGCGACGTCGTCCACGCGGCGGCCGACGCGGGGGACGCGAAGGCGAAGGCTGCCGTACCGAAGCTGGAGGCGCCGCCCGGCGGTGATCTGTGGGCGCTGCGTCCGGCGGCCGAGCAGCTGGACTCGATCGCCGGATAACCCGGCACCGATGACGGGCCTGAGCAGGGCCTTCTCGACAGGGGTTCCTGAGCGGTTGCTTAGAATGGGGCGTCCCCACAGCCTCCACCGCCCCACCAGCACCGCTCGGGAGCCCCGCCGTGACCGTCGAAAGCCCGCCCGCCACCACCGTGTCCCACGGCCGGCTCATACCGGTCACCGTGCACTTCGACGACCTCGACGCGCTCGGCATGCTGCACAACGCCCGCTACCCCCTCCTCGTCGAGCGGGCGTGGACCGAGCTGTGGCAGGGGCACGGGGTCCGCTTCGACGGCGACTGGGCGAGCGCCGGAGACGCCTGCAACGTGGTGAAGGAACTGCTGATCAGCTACGAGGCGCCGGTCACCAGGCCGGGTGCGTACGCCGTACACCTCTGGCTCGACCGGCTCGGGACCACCGGCCTGACGTACGGCTTCCGGTTCTGCTCGGCGGAGGGATCGACGACGTATGCCACCGGTACCCGGGTCCTCGTCCGGCTGGACGCGGGGACGTTGCGCCCCGCGCCCTGGAGCGAGGCGTTCAGGGCCGTGGGCCGGACACTGCTGCGCTCGGCCGGCTGACCTTCGGGCGGTCCCGGTCCCCGGCGCGCAGTACGCCCGCGAAGACCACGAGCCCGCCTGCCAACACCGTGACCAGGCAGAACGACACGACCAGGCTCGTCGCCTGCGCCACCCCGCCGATCAGGCTCGGCGCGACCAGCCCCGAGGTGTAGGTGATCGTCGCGACGCCCGCGATGGCCTGGCTCGGGTTGGGGCCGCTGCGGCCCGCCGCCGCGAAGCACAGCGGGACGACCACGGCGATGCCGAGACCGAGCAGCGCGAAGCCGCCCATCGTCAGCGCCGGGTTCTCCGCGAGGACGATCAGCAGCCCGCCGCACACGGAGAGGGCACCGCCCGCGCGGACCGTGCGCACCGAACCGAACCGGTTCACGACCGCGTCGCCCACCAGCCGGGCCACCGCCATCGTCAGCATGAAGCCGGTCGTCGAGGCCGCCGCGAGCCCGGCCGACGTATCCAACTGGTCCTTCAGGAACACCGCCGACCAGTCCAGGCTCGCCCCCTCCGCGAACACCGCGCAGAAGCCCACCGCACCGATGAGCAGCGCGGACTTGGGCGGCAGCGTGAACCGGGGCGGTGCTTCCTCCTCCACGCCCGGGCGGATGTCGAGCACCCAGTGGCAGGCGGTCACGCCGAGCACGGTCAGGACCACGGCCGCGATGAGATGGTGCACGCGCGCGTCCGAGCCCAGGTGCGCGGCGAGGGTGCCGCCGGCCGAGCCGATCAGCGCGCCCGCGCTCCACATGCCGTGCAGGCTCGACATGATCGACCTGTCGAGGAGGCGCTCGATCTCGACGCCGAGCGCGTTCATGGCGACGTCGGCCATGCCCGCGCTCGCGCCGTACGTGAACATCGCCAGGCACAGGGTGATCAGGTTCGGCGCGAGGGACGGCAGGACCAGGGACATCGTCCACAGGGCGATCAGCCCGCGCAGCGCCGTGCGGCTGCCGAAGCGGTGGGTGATCCAGCCGGCCAGCGGCATCGAGCAGGAGGCGCCGAACGCCCCGAAGGCGAGGGCGAATCCGAGCCAGCCGGCGGCGACATGCGCGTGATCCTGGATCCACGGCACCCGGGTCGCGAACGAGCCGGTGACCGCGCCGTGCACGGCGAAGACGGCCGCCACGGCGTACCGGGAGCGCTTCACCTCGTGTCGGTCGTAGACCACTTCGACCACTTCGCTCATTGTCGGCCCTCCTGCTGTTCGCGTCCCCGCCGCCGTCGAAATCCCTGCTCGCGTGTTCTCGTCCCGCTCGCGCCGGGTAAACTATCAGGAACCCTGCCTGATAGATAGCGAATTACCGGCCGCCCGTCGCACCCCCTCGATCTGGGAGGATTCCCGGCATGCCCGCATCCCCGAGCACCGCCCGGGCCATCAACGACCGGCTCGCCCTGCGACTGCTGAAGCAGGAAGGCCCGCTGACGGCAGGGCAGTTGAAGCAGCTCACCGGACTCTCCCGGCCGACCGTCGCCGACCTCGTCGAACGCCTCACAGCCTCCGGGCTGATCGAGATGGTCGGCGAATCCGGGGAGCAACGGCGCGGCCCGAACGCCCGGTTGTACGGCATCGTCGCCGACCGCGCCTACCTGGCCGCGCTGGACGTCCGCCTGGAGGGCGTCTCCGTGCTCGTCTGCGACCTGGTCGGCCGGGTGCTCGCGGAGGCGTCGGCACCGATCGACGACGACTCGGGCACGGGCCCGGCGGTCGAACAGGCCGTGGCGCTGGTCGAACGGGCGGCCAAGGAGGCGGGCGCCGAGCACCTCCACACCGTGTGCGTCGGCGCCCCCGGCCTCATCGACCCCACCACCGGCGAACTCCGCGACACCACCGGCCTGCCCGCCTGGCACCGCCGCCTGGTCGCCGCCCTCCACGAACGCCTCCCCGACACCCGCATCGTCGTCGAGAACGAGACCAACCTCGCGGCCCTGGCCGAGCAGCGCGCCGGCGCGGCCCACGACCGCGACACGTTCGTACTGCTCTGGCTGGGCATGGGCATCGGCGCGGCGGTGGTCCTGGACGGGGCGTTGCGCCGCGGCACGGGCATCGACGCGTGCGGGCGAAGATCACCGAGTTGCAGCGGTCGCTGGCCGCCGGTGCGGAGCGCTGGCCAAGAAGATCGGCGTCAAGCCCAAAGCGCGACTGTGGGGCTGTAT
>NZ_JBLTJC010000093.1:0-32428 GCF_048158785.1 Streptomyces colwelliae
GGAACGGACATGGTCGATGTCGAGAACGACACTTTCACCGTCCACAACCCGCTCACCCTCGCCCCCGTCTCCCCGCTGCCGGTCCTGATCGCGGCCCTCGGCCCGGTCATGCTGCGCCTCGCCGGGGTAACCGACCTCGGCCCGCAGACTGTGCGCGTACGCCTCGACGCCGGACTTGGACGCGCAGTACGCGGTCATCATCGGCGCCGGCGTGATCGCGGCCAGCGAGGCGATCTGAAGCAGATACCCCCGGCTCTCCATCAGCACCGGCAGAAACGCCCGCGCGGTCACCGCGGACCCGATCAGATTGACCTCGATCACCCGCCGCCACGCGACCGGATCGGAGTCGAGGAAGGGCCCGCCGTTCGCGACACCCGCGTTGGCGACGACGATGTCGACCTTCCCGAACCGTTCCTTGACCTCACGCGCCACCCGGGCCATCGCCTCGTGGTCCGTCACGTCGGCGTACCAGTGGTCGCTGTCGGTGTGCAGCCGTTCGGAGACCTGCTTGAGCTCGTCCGGTTCCAGCCCGACGAGCGCCAACTTGGCCCCGCGCGCGGAGAGTTTACGGGCGAGCAACTCACCGACACCCCGCGCGGCCCCGGTCACGACCGCGACCTGCCCCTCAAGGCTGACCCTGCTGCTCATGCGCCCTCCTCAACCTGATCGAACTCCACGTACGAAGCGACCAGTTCGCGAATCTTCGCGCTGACCAGCTCCGGCGCCTCGACGGGCGTCATATGACCGAGCCCGGCCAACTCGGTGATCCCAATACAGTTCGGCAGCGCGGCGACCAGCGCCCGCGCGTGCACCGGCGGCGTCATCCGGTCCGCCGTCCCGACGACGACGGCCGTCGGCACCGCCAACTCCCGTACGCCGTGGTCGAGATCGAGCGTGTCGAGAACCCGCGACCACGCGTATCGCACGGCACGCGGACACGCGTGCACGATCCGCGCGCACGCCTCGACCATGTGCGGTGCCGAACCGGGGCCCATGGTCCCGTACTTGAGGATCCGCCGCGCGGCCGGCGTGACCGGTCCGAGCGGCGCTCGCGTCCCGAGGACCTTCCGGGTCAGCCAGGTCCGCGCCCGCCCGGCCCGCAACGGCACGACGAGCGACTCGTCGACCAGTCGCGAACTCCCCGTGCTGCACAGCAGAACGGCCACCACGTGCTCCCGGAACCGCGCCCGCTGGGCAGCCGCGAGCACGGTCATCCCGCCCATGGAGTGGCCGGCGATCACGACCTTCTCCCCGGGCGCGAGCGTCTCCTCCAGTACGGCTTCCAGGTCGTCGGCGAGCGCGTCGGTGCTGTGCGCGACGGCCACCGGACTGCGCCCGTGACCCCGCTGGTCGTAGGCGATGACGCGATGGTCGACCGCCAAGTCCCGTACCTGCGCGGCCCAGAAGGCCGTAGAGCAGGTCCAGCCGTGCGAGAGGACGACGGCGGGCGCGTCCTCGCGGCCGTGCACCTCGACGTGCAGCCGGGAGCCGTCGGCCGAGGTGACGGTGAGTTCGCGGGCGGGGACGGGCGGGGCGTACGGCCCGGAGGAGACGTGCATGAGACGACTCACGCGCTCGCCACCTCCGTCTCCGCCTCCGCCTTCCTTTCGGCCTTCGCCCGGACCACCTCGTACTCCGTGAGGTCAACTCGCCTTGTCGCCTTGCGGAATTCGGCCGTAGTGCCGGGCCAGATGGTGGTGTTGAGGCCGGAGGCGTCCAGGTACCAGCTGGTGCAGCCGCCCGTGTTCCACACCGTCCGCTTCATCCGTTCCTGCACGCGCCGGTTCCACGCGCTCACCGCGCTCGGCCGGGCGTCGAGGGCAACACGGCCGCCCAGGACGTCCAACTGCCGTACGTAGTCGGCGAGATAGTTCAGCTGGGACTCGATCATCAGGATCATGGAGGAGTTCCCGAGGCCGGTGTTGGGCCCGATGATGGTCATCCAGTTGGGGAACCCGGCCGCGGAGGCCCCGCGCAAGGCCTGCATTCCACCCGCCCATACCTCGGCGAGCGTCCGCCCGTCCGCGCCGACGACCCGTTCGGCGATCGGGATGTCCGTGACGTGGAAGCCCGTACCGAAGACGATCGCGTCGACCTCGGCCGTGGTGCCGTCGGCCGCGACGACGGTCGAGCCGCGGACCTCGCTCAACCCGCTTGCCACGACATCGACGTTGGATCGGGCGAGGGCGGGATAGTAGGTGCTGGAGAGAAGGATGCGCTTGCAGCCGATGCGGTAGTCGGGGGTGAGCCGGGCGCGCAGGGCCGGGTCCTTGATGGAGCGGGCCATGTTCCGCTTGGCCAACTGCTCCACGATTCCCAGCTCGTTGGGCCGCTTGGTGAACGCCTGCACCTGCAACTCCCGCAGCCCCCACAGGAGTCCGCGCCGGGCCTGGGTGGTGAAGGGCAGCGCGCGGTGCACGGCGCGTTCGGCGCCGCTGATGGGGCGGTCGACGCGGGGCATCACCCAGGGCGGGGTGCGCTGGAAGAGGGTGAGGCGCTCCACGTCGGGCTGGATCGCCGGCACGATCTGGATCGCGGAGGCGCCGGTGCCGACCATGGCGACGCGCTTGCCGCGCAGGTCGTAGTCGTGGTCCCAGCGGGCCGAGTGGAAGACCTCGCCGGGGAAGGAGTCGAGCCCCGGGATGTCCGGGATCTTGGGGTCGGACAGCGGCCCGGTGGCGGAGACGACGAGGTCGGCGGAGTAGGAACCGCCGGTGGTCTCTATGTCCCAGCGCAGCCGCTCCGCGTCCCAAGTCATCATCTTGACCTCGGAGTTGAAGCGGATGTGGGGCCTCAGCCGGAAGACGTCGGCGACGTTCTCAAGGTAGGCGCGGATGTGCTCCTGGCCGGAGAAGGTGCGCGGCCAGTCGGCGTTCGGCGCGAAGGAGAACGAGTACAAATGGGACGGTACGTCGCAGGCGCAGCCGGGATAGCTGTTGTCCCGCCAGGTCCCGCCCACGCTGTCGGCGCGCTCCAGGACGACGAAGTCGGTGACCCCCTCGCGCCGCAACCGCACCGCGGCTCCCAGCCCGCCGAACCCGGACCCGATCACCGCCACCCGCACATGCTCGCGTTCGTGTTCGTTTTCGGTCATCCCGTGCCCTCCATACGACCCACGCAACCACGCCAGTGAACACTGGCGCAATCGGAGCGTAGAGCAGCTCCTTACCGATGGGTAGGGGGCGGGACGACGAAAGTTACCGACGGTACGACGTAGGGTGCGGGCGTGGCGGAGAAGGCAGAGCAGGCGGAGAAGCGCGAATACCGCATGGAGGAACTGGCCGAGGAGGCCGGCATCACGGTGCGCACCCTGCGCTTCTACCGCGAGCGCAAACTCATCCACCCGCCGCGCCGGGAAGGCCGTATCGCCTGGTACGACGAGACGCACCTGGCCCGGCTGCGCACGATCTCGGCGCTCCTGGAGCGCGGCCACACCCTCAACGGCATCGCGGAACTGGCGGAGGCCTTCGACCACGGCCGCAATGTCGGCGAGCTGCTGGGGCTGGGCGCGCCGACCGAGGAGACCCCGGTCCGGCTCACCCCGGAGGCCCTCGCCGACTACTTCGGCGACCAGGCGACCCCGGAGAACTTCGCCGCGTCGCTCGAACTCGGCTACCTCGGCACCGACGGCGGCGAGATCGTCCACATCAGCCGCCGCCTCCTCGACGTCACGGCCGCGCTGGTCCGCGAGGGCATCCCCCTCGCCGACGTCCTCAGCGCCGGCCGCCGCGTCCGCGCCCACACGGACGCCCTCGCCGAACTCTTCACCGACCTGGTCCTCACCGAGGGCCGCACGGCGGAGGACCTGCAACGGCTACGACCGCTGGCGAAGAGCGTCGTGGAGGCGGAACTGTCGATGGCGATGGACCGCCGACTACAGACCCGCGGCGGCGGCCAGGGACCTCAGAGGTCGTAGACCACCGTCACGGGCGCGTGGTCCGACCAGCGCTCGTCGTGCGTGGCCGCGCGCTCGACGTACCCCTTGACCGCCTTGGCTGCGAGGCCGGGCGTCGAGACGTGATAGTCGATCCGCCATCCGCTGTCGTTGTCGAAGGCCCGCCCGCGGTAGGACCACCAGGAGTACGGCCCGTCCACGTCGGGATGCAGACCACGTACGACATCGACGTAGCCGCCGTCCTCGGCGTCGAAGACACCGCCCAGCCACTCCCGCTCCTCGGGCAGGAAGCCGGAGTTCTTCTGGTTGGCGCGCCAGTTCTTGAGGTCGGCGGGCTGGTGGGCGATGTTCCAGTCACCGCAGACGACGACCTCGCGCCCGTCGGCGGCGGCCCGCAGGCGCAGCCCCTTGAGATAGGCGAGGAACTCGCCCATGAAGCGGACCTTCTCGTCCTGCCGCTCGGTGCCGACCTCACCCGAGGGCAGGTAGAGGCTGGCGACGGTGACGCCGGGGAGGTCGACCTCGACGTAACGGCCGCTGCCGTCGAACTCGGCCGACCCGAAGCCGACTTGGACACGGTCCGGCTCGCGGCGGGTGTAGAGGGAGACGCCGGCGCGGCCCTTGGCGGCGGCCGGGGCGTGCACGACGTGCCAGCCCTCGGGGACGCGGACGTGCTCCGGCAGCTGCTGCGGCTCGGCTCGCACCTCCTGGAGGCAGAGCACATCGGCGGAGGTCTCCGCGAGCCACTCCACGAAGCCCTTCTTCGCGGCGGCCCGCAGTCCGTTCACATTGGCAGAGGTCACAGTGAGCACTCGCGCACAATACCGGCACACTGGACGGAGTCCAGATTCCCCCGCACAGACCTTCGCAGACCCTCCCTACGCATAGAAGTACGATACTCGGCATGAATATACGCCCCGTCCCGTTCGACCACCCCGACGCCGTCAAGCTGAACGACCAGGTCCAGGCCGAGTACCACGCCCGCTACGGCGACGGCGGCGACGCCACGGTCCTCGACCCGTCGGACTTCACCCCGCCGAACGGCGAGTACCTCATCGCGTACGACGAGCACGACGACCCCGTCGCCACCGGCGGCTGGCGCTCCCAGGACGCCAACGGCGAGGGCAACGAGGACGGCGACGCCGAACTCAAGCGCATGTACGTGATCGAGCAGGCCCGCGGCCTGGGCCTCGCCCGCCGCATGCTGGCCGCCCTGGAGGAGAACGCCCGCACGGCCGGCCGCACCCGCATGGTCCTGGAAACCGGCACCAAGCAGCCGGAGGCCATCGCCCTCTACACGTCCAGCGGCTACGAGCCCTGCGCGAAGTTCGGCTACTACCGCTTCCACGACGACAGCCGGTGCTTCGCGAAGGCACTGTGAGCCCTTACGGCTCCACGGCACCCATGAGCCAAGGGCGGGGCGCTCTAGCCCCGGGACAGCATGACGATCCCCGACACGATCCCGATCAGCCCCGCCACAGCGAGCGCCCCGCCGATCACGCGCACGCCACCGAACCTCCGCGCCCGAGCCTGCAGCACAGGTCTCTCCTGGAGCCCGGACACGATCACCCCACGAGCCCAGCCGGACCCCTTCTTCGAGGCGAACACCGATCCCATGACCAGTGCGCCCACCCCCCAGATCACGAAGAACACCTGACCGCCGTGACTGGTCTGCTCACTGAGCTGCAACATGGCGCGCATCCTGACAAGTTCCCTCGGGCAAGGTCAACGCCGTCGCCCATCACTGCCGTAGAACACCGAAGAGCCCCAACCGGATCAACCCGGTTGGGGCTCTCAGCTGCGGTGGGGTGTTCACGAATCGGTCTGGCCTGCGGGGCGGAGACCGGTTCGAAGGTCGCTTCCCATCTGCCGTGTGATCGTTTCCCGTCGCCGATACTCCAGCTGTGGATCGTGTCGGCATTGCGGAAGGGGTACCTGGCTGTGAATGACTTCTCCGGCCCCATCGGAACGAGTTCTGTGGCCCCTGGGGCTTGATCGGGGTTTGAGTGTTCGTCAGAAGTGGCCCCAGGGGCGGCCTTGCGGTGGGAGCATCGACGTGCTTCCGAGAGTCAGGGGGCCCGGATGGACGGCCCGAGATCCAAGGTCGAGCTCTTCGCGGCCATCGTGGACCGCCTCACCTTCGGCGGCAACATCATCGAGACCGGCAGCGACTCCTACCGCCTCGCCCACACCAGGGCCGCCAGGGCCCAAAATGCCACCGCGAGCTGATCAGTCCTTGCCCTCCCCGGCAGCGGCTTCTGCGCCGTGCCGTGTCAGGTCAGCTGTCGAGGGATCGAGTTCGTCCGCAGTACGGGCCCTCCGAATGGGAGAAACCGCCAGCGCGAGTGCCTGGATGACTGCTCCGGACAGTCCGATCCACAGGGCGAAGCGATAGCTGACCTGGTCGGCAAGTACTCCGCCAAGTGGTGCCCCCACCGCTACCATTCCCCAGTTCATCGAGCGGATCGTTGCGTTCATCCGTCCGCGCAGCCGGTCGGGTGTCACCGCCTGGCGGTAGCTCATCTCCACCGGGCTTCCGCTGCCGATGGCCAGGGACACGATGAAGAAGGCGAGCGACACGGAGGCAAGCGCCCACGGCCCACGCTCGGCCAGGACCAAAGGCAGCCAGCCGATGGCGGCGAGCAGACGGAAGACGATCAGAGTGGCGCCGACGTCCAGTCTTCTGGCCACGCGCCCGGAGAGCGCACCGCCGAGTAACGCGCCGACACTCGCGCAGGCATAGGTGACCCCCAGACCGAATTCCCCGATCTTGAGGTCATCCAGGGCGAAGACCACGAAGACCGTGCTCACCATGCTGTTGAAGAGGAGCATCGCATGCGAGGTCAGGGCGATGGACGCCAGCGTGCGATGCCGGTAGACCCACGCCACCCCCTCACGCAGCTCGCTGCCCAGGCTGCGCCGTGCGCCTCGATCGGGGACGGGATCGGGCGCCTTCACCGAAGCAAGGAGCAGGCCGGATATCAGATAGGTGAGGGCATCCACCAGCACGGCAAGCGGCGCTCCCATGATTTTGATCAGTACCCCGGCAATCAGAGGGCCGGACGAGCCGGCCACCGCGTCGGCCTGTTGCACACGGGCATACCCCGCGTTGAGCAGCTCTCTTGGCACCAACTGCGGCACATACGACTGGTTCGCCGCCTCGAACAGCAAAGACAGCACCCCGAACACGAAAACGAACATGCACAGCGCGGGGATGCTGAGCCGATCCAGCGCATACATCACGGGTATCGCACCAAGCAGGACTGCCCTTCCGAGATCCGTGGCGACCATCATCGGCTTGCGCCGCCAGCGGTCCACCACCACCCCGGCCACGAGTCCGAAGAGCAGATACGGAACCCAGCGGGCGGCGTTGACGATGCCCACCTCCGTGGCAGACGCGCTCAACGTCACGGCGGTAAGGATCTGCAAGGCCAGCCCCGTGACCTGAGAACCGAAAGCAGACACCGCCGAGGCGGTCCAGAATCGTACGTACCCAGGAACTTCCACCAGGCGCGGCATGACCGGACCGTATCAGCGAAGATCACCGGCAGGCGATGGCGGAACAGGTCACCCAACTACGGCAGACATGCGCCAGTGCTGTCGGCTCTCATCGACATTTCCGAGCGATCTGGTGCAGCACCAGGTGTCTGCCTCTGACACCGCGGCCAGAAAGAAAGCCGCGCGCGGCTCTCACGGGCACCGGCTCAAGTGGGGCCAATCACCTCGTTCACAGCAGGCCCCGAAGATCGCCAATCGGGGCCAGAGGACTCGTTCGAAGCCAGGTACCGGAGTCCGTTCATCCCTGTCGGCAGATCCTGCTGTCGCTGCCGGTCATGACGGGCACGAAGCCTCACCGGGCGGCCAGGGACAGCGGTTGGCACATCGTTTCGATCAGGCGGATATCCGGAGGTGGTCCGGCACGTCGTCGGTGAGCCGCTGGACAGCACCCCTGAAGATCCATCCGATGGCTGCCCAGGCCAGCACGGCCGCGAGGATGAAAGCGACCGCGTTGCCCGTCATCGCGGCGACGGTGCTGCCCACGACAGGGCCGAGCGCGTTGGCTCCCCAGATGAACGGCAGCGCGACGCCAGTGACGCGTCCCATCGCGTGCACGGGCGTTGCCTTCTGAATGAGCGTGATGAGAGCGACGTTGGTGAGTGGCCCGGTGAAGCTGGAGATGCTCTGGGACACCACGACGACCGCGAATGCGAACGGCTTGCCGCCCAGTGTGGCGGCCGGGAGCAGTATGAACGCGAGGCCGAGGAGCGCGTGCGTCAGTACGAGCGTGCGCCCCATCCCCAACCGCCCATTGATCCGCCGGGACAGCGCCGCGCCGACTAGGACCGGGGCGCTGCCCAGGCTCAACGCCAGGCCGAACTGCCCTGCGGAGAAGTGGAGGTCCTGGTAGGCGTACACGATGATCATCGCGAGGGTCGAGGAGACCGCCATGTTGCCGAAGGTCGCCATCAGGGTGAGGGATCGCAGCACGCGGTTGCCGAGGGTCATTGCGACGCTGCCCCGGATGTCCCGGAGTGTGGCGGCGAGGCCTCGCTCAGTGGGCGCCGGCCTGGGCTCCTTCTCGCGGATGAACAGTAGTAGTACGGCGGCGGCGAAGTAGGACAGTGCGTCGGCTGCGAGGGCCCGGGCAGCGCCGGTCAGGCTGACCAGGCCGCCACCGGCCGCCCTGCCCACCGTCATCGCGATCGACTTGCTCAGCTGGGTCTTGACGTTGCCCTCGACGAGGTCGGCGCGGTCGAGTACCTGCGGCATGTACGCCTGGTACGCCAGTTGGAAGACCACGTCGAAGACGCCCTTGAGCAGCGCGGCGACGTACAGGTGCGCCAGGGTGAGGTGGCCGAGGACGGCGGCCAGTGGCAGTGAGCCGAGGATGACGCAGCGGGCGATGTTGGCGAACTGCATCAGCGGCCGTCGGCGCAGTCGGTCGGTGAAGACGCCCATGATCGGCGCGAGCAGTACGAACGGCAGCCACTGCAGTGCCACGAGTGCGCCGACCCCGAGGGCTCCGGTGCCCAGGACAAGGACCGCCAGCGATGGCAGCGCCACGACGCTGATCTCGCTGCCCAGGAGGCTGATCGACTCCGAGGACCACAGGAAGAGGAATGCGCGGTTGCGGGCCAGGACCGACTTCGGGCGGGTTGCGCCGGTTTCTGGATCTTCGACAGCACTCTGCGTGGAACGCCGCACGATTCCCCCCGGGCCGAGACCTGCGATGCGCTAGCAAATGGGAAGCATTTTGCCGTGATCGCCTTCCCTGGGGCAAGCGCTTTCTGGCCGTGCTGTCCGGCAATGGAGCCCTTGCAGCCGCAGAATCGCTGCCCTGCAGATCGTGATCTTGCTGGTGAGGGCCGACGCGGGGATCGGTACGGCCACCGTTGATCATCGTGAGTTGTGTGGACAAACGACGAGACGGTGGCCGCAGCATGGATCCCGCCCGATGGCGGGAGGCGTTCGAGGTGGCCATGGGCCAGATCGCAGGCAGGTTCCGCCCGGTACGAGCCCCGGCGGCGGCCTTAGGGACGGTTCAGTGGGCCCCGGGCCTGGAGGCCATCTCCAGGTTGGATTCTATCGCCCGTACCTGGGCGGTGAGGTATTCGGCCCAGGTGCTGTTGGGGAACAGTTGGAGGTGGGGTCCGAGGGTGCCGGTGAGCATGCGGCGGAACTGGGTGAGTCGCTCGCTGATCCAGGCTCGTTCCCATGCCTCCAGTTCGGGTTCGCTTGCGCAGAAGTGGTAGTCGCGTTCGCGTGTCCAGAGGAGGGGTGGCCATCTTTTCTCCGCGCAGGCGTCTTTGAGTGCGGCGAGTGCGCGTCGTGTCTGCCAGCGGCTGAGGCCGCACTCCGCGGCGAGTTCGAGCAGTGTCATTCCGGCGGGTGCGGTTTTGAGGAGGGCGGTGCGGACGAGGTCGGCGTGGCGCTCCGCGGTCGGGGAGCGCTTGGGCACGGTTATTCACCCCGCAGGAGGCGGGTCAGTTCGTCGTCCATGTCGACCTTGCCGGTGTCGACGGCGGTCTCGATCCAGTCGAGGGTCGCGCGGACGCGGGCGACGTTCTCGTGGACGATGGTGCGTTCGTCGTCGCCCAGGGTGCGGTCGCGCAGGCCGGGGACGGTGCGGCCGGCCGCGGCGACGAAGGCGTGGCAGGCGGTGACCAGGTTCAGGAACTCCACGGTGCGGTCGATCTGCCGGACGGCAGGGGCGACCGGGTTGGTCTGTTCGAAGTCCTCGCGGGCTTGGCGGCCGCGTTCCGCCTGGGCGTGGTTGACCTGGAACCTGGCGGTGTCGTCGCCCATTGCTTTGAACGCGACGTCCGGCCGACGCAGCAGGCCGGCGGCCGCGCTCGCAGCGACCGTTTCGTCTCGGGTGAGTTCCTCGACTGCCCGGACCTTGTTCTCGGGCGTGACTTTGGCCGCGACCTGCGGACGCTTGAGGAAGTCCGTGGTGACTGCCGCTGCGATCTCCTCGTCCTGGGCGAGGGAATGGATTGCGGTGATCTTCTCCTGCGGCGTGACGGGCGTTTCGACCTGCTGTCCCACCTGTCGGCTGGCGTCGTCGGGCGTCCACCGTAACTTCCCCTTCGGCGGGGTCGTGATCACCGCGAAGCGCTCCGTATCGTTCTCGATACGCGCGAGGATGCGGTGGACCGTGAAGGACACTCCGGTCTGCCGGTGCTCCTTCGGCCACCGCGACGACGTCCAGCGCGCCGAGCTCACCGCGCTGAAGGACAGGCCGATGTCCTCGGCCAGCCGCGTCAGCGATGCCTTGACCGTCCACTGCGTGTCTGCCGCGTTCTCGCCGCCGCGCTGCCGCATCGGTTCGATCTCCAGGGCTCCGTCACCTATCGTGAACTGCCCGCGTGTCTGCTGTTCGACCACGTTCCGCAGTTCGGCGACGATCTGTTCGTAGCGGGACTGGCTGACGTTTCCGACCTTCTCGGTCTCCTCGGTCATGGTGCATCACCACTGACTGCGGGCCGGGGCACGGCACTTGGGGCCGTGGCAGGACGGGGCCCGCTTCCTCAGTCGAGGATCGGGCCATGAACCAAGAGATCACAACAGTAACCGAAAATAGATCACTTATGACGGTAACGCAGACAAGAAGCCCTACAAAGTGGAATCTTGCGGGCGCGAGGCGGCCTGTTGTGGTCGGTTGGGGTCGTTGGTGGTCACCTTCTGCGATCATGCCTGGTCTGCTTCTACGGTGACCCAAGGGTCCCGGTCCGGCCGGGGCCACGGAGAGCGTCGGTGGGTACTGCGGGTGGGAGGCAGCCGATGACGATACCGCCGCTGTTTAAGCGTCTGGACTATGAAGAGTCTTTGGTGCGCGGGGAGTTGGCGGCACTGCGGGAGAAGACCGCAGTGCTGGAGGAGCAGCTCGCGCGGCTGGCGATCACCCGGGAGACGCTGGCGTCATTGATGGGCGACGGGCGTGGAAGTGTCGCCCGGGAGCCGGGTCCGATGCCGGTCGCGGGTTCTGCACCCGGCCACACCGGCCAGGTCGGTGGAGAACCGGCCGTGCCGCCGGGTCCGTTGGATCTGGAGGTGGCGCGGGAGCGGATTCTGGTGCTGCTGGCGGGGGCGAACCAGGCGTTGAAGGTGCAGGACATCGGGGAGGCGATCGGTGAGCATCCGGAGCGGGTGGAGACGACACGTTCGCGGCTGAAGAAGCTGGCGAAGGAGGGGCTGGTGGCCGAGGTGTCACCGGCCTGGTTCGCGATCACGCCCGCCGCGCGGGAGCACACCGGTGACGCCGGGGAGGTGCCTGGAGCAGCCTGAGCAGGAAGGCCCGGATGGCCGCCGTGATGCGGTCCGTCTGCCGGGCGGGATGGCACCGCCGAGGTATCAGCTCGACGGTGCCGGTTGCGTGAGGTCCCAGTCGAAGGGCGGCTCGCGCCCTTCGAGCGTAGTTGCCGTGCAGTCCGCTCGGAGTGCTGAGTCGCGAAATCGCCATGCCCGGTCTGCTGGTTGGCAGGTCCGGGCACGGATCGAGGCTCAATGTTTCCTCATACGGTCATCGGCCGTCGGCGGCGGCCAGAGTCCGGCGCGGGTGAAGGCGGCCAGGCGGGCGACGGTCGCGATGTCGGGCCAGGAGCGTCCGGCGAGCAGGTCGGCAATGACCTGCCGGTTGACACCGGAGCCCTCCGCCACCGCCCGCAGACTCAGCCCCCGCTCGCGAAGGACGCCAGCGAGGGCGCGGGCGATGTGCCGAACGGCTTCGGCGGCGGGGTCGGTACTGGGCTGCTCGGGCCAGGCTTCCGGATCGTCGGTGAGCTGCCGCGGGGGGAGTGCGCGGGCGCGTCCGCCGACCATGTGCGCACCATCCTGTCCGTCGAAGTCGATCAGCTGTGGAATGGCTGCTTGTCCAGCCGGTATGCATGGACCGTGGTCCTTGATCCCGAAACGTCCGCGAAGATCACCCGCTACCGGCCCAGGAAGGCGCCCGCCGTCTGGGGCGACATCGCGCCGCTGGTGCGCTCGGTGGTCGCCGCGACGGTCACAGCGGTCCCCTACGACGTGGAACGCCTGCTGCACATCACCGGACGCCTCGCTCTGTGGGCGGAGGCGGCGGGGCTGGAGCGGGATCCGGACGCATGGCTGCGCAACGAGGTCATCGACGCGTTCGTCCTCTCCCTCGCCGCAGGGGTCGAGGCGTCCACGGTTCGCACCTACCGGACGTGGCTGCTGCGGGTCCGAGACGCGCTGGCCTTCAGCGAACGCGGCGAGACAGCGCCGGCCCGGCTGCACGCCAACGTCAACCCCCACCAGCCCTACACACAAGCGGAGTTGGCCAGGCTGCGGCACTGGGCGGCGCATCTGCCGCGCCAGCAGCGCACCGACGGACTCGCCCTGCTGGCACTCGGAGCCGGGCTCGGGCTGACACCACGCGAGGTGGCGGCCAGCCGTGGCGATAGTCTCGCCCGGCCCCGACCTGGCGGCCCGCTGCTGCACACCGGAGCGAGCCGGCTCGTGCCACTGGTGGCCCGCGCCGCCTGGGACCAGGTCCTGGACGAACTCGCACGGGCCGCAGGCGACGGTTACCTGTTCAGGCCCCGCCGTTCGGTCGCCTACGCCAAGAACCTCATCGGCTCGTGGTCCCTCATCCACCGTCCACCCGCCCCGCTGCCCGCGGTGTCGGCCGGGCGGCTGCGGGCGACGTGGATCGTGGAGCTGATGGCCGCCCGTATCGACCACGACCTGATCGCCAAGGCCGCAGGGCTCGCCTCGGCCGCCTCCCTGGCCCGCTACCAGCACCACGTGCCCCCGCTCGACGACGCCACCGCGATGCGGCTGCTGCGCGGGCCGGACCCATGACCCTGCCCCGCGCCTGGCGGAACGCACAGAAGGTGCGGAGCTGCCGTCCCCGGACGGTCACCGACGCCCCGCCGGTGATCCCGGACTCGAAGGTCGGCCAGCTTGACGCACTGCTGCACGATTCGGGCATCCTGCCCCTGATCGACAAAGAGCTTGAGGGCCGCCCCGGCCCGGACGGGCTCCCGGTGCGCACCGTGCTGGTGGGCCTGCTGCTGGCACTGCACTACGGCCACGGCGCGAACCTCGCCGACGCCTTCCGGATCCTGGCCGACCACCTGCGGCCCACCGCCCGCTCCTGGCTCGGTGTTCCCGACCTCACCGGCGCCGACCCGCACACCCGTCTCGCGTTCTCCCGCCGTGTCTACCGCGCCTTCGACCGGCTGACCACCGCTCTGGACCCGCACCGCGGCGAGCGCCGCCGGCGCCTGCCCGCAGCCGAGGCCACCGTCATCGCCGCGGCATGGGAGGACAACGACCCCGAACACGTCCGCCGCCGGGCCCTGTTGCAGGAGATCAGCGACCGCCTGGTGCTGGTCACCGTCCAACTCGCCCACCGGCGCGGCCTGTTCACCGGCTGGCCCGGCGACATCGGCGCCGACACCACCCCGATCCCGTCCTGGCACCACCCTCCCAGCCGCCGCCGTGAACTCGCCTCCGTCGATCTCACCGCAGGCTGGCACTACTGCGGCGGCGCCGAAGAGGGCATCTTCGGACACTCCGCCACACTTCTCGTCGCCGCCAGCCGTCGCCATGGCGACGGCGCCGACCTGGCCGGCGAACGCGTCAGCCGCCACCCCCAGCTCGCCCTCGGCCTGGTCCTGGACACCCCCGGCAAACGCGTCGGCCCGAACGCGGTGCACACCCTGACCCGGCTCGCCACCCACGGCCTCAGCCTGCCCGCCGGACTGCTGGCCGCCGACCGCGCCTACACCGACCAGCTCCCCGCCCACTTCGCCGTCCCTGCCCGCCGCCTGGGCTACCAGCTCGTCCTCGACTACAAACAGGAACACCGCGGCCTGCAGGGCTCCACCGCCTTCGGCGCTCTCCTCGTCGACGGCTCGCTCGCCTGCCCCGCGATGCCCGACGCCCTCGTCCGCGCCACCACGAACCTGGACGACAAAGCCGTACGCGAAGTCGGCGACGACGAACCGCTCACCCAACTGATCGCGGCCCGCACCCCGTTCTTCCTCAAACGCAAGCAGAACCCGGACCCGCACGGCACGGTCCGTCTGCAGTGCCCGGCCGCCGGGCCTTCGCCCTCGCTCTCCTGCGCCCGCTTCCAGCAGGTCCACCAGACCGCCGCCGCCCGGCCGGTCACCGTCGACCTCACCAACCCGCGCGCCACCGCCGCCCACACCGCGGCCAAACCCACCGTCCCCATCCCCATAACCGAACGGCTGCGGCCACCGGCTCCGGAGCAGCTGCCGAAGATCTGCCGACAGCCGACGGTCACCGTTCACCCCGGTGACCTCGGGAAAATCGACAAGTTCCGCCAGGACCGCCCCTACCTCCAACCGTCCTGGCAGGACGCCTACCGGCCCGCCCGGGCCAACATCGAGGGACTCAACGGCAGAGCAAAGACCCACAGCGTCAACATCGCCGACCCCGCCCGACGCCTCGCCCACGGCCGCGTCGCCCAGACCATCCTCCTCGCCCTGATGATCCTCACGATCAACCTCGACATCCTGCACAGCTGGACGCAGACCAGCACACCCGTCGCCGACAACGAATCCACCGAGGAGAACACCGGGAACGACGGACAACGGCCACCCGTCTCGTCGGCCTCCGGGATTCCACCGCCCGCCGGCACCCGCACCACCCAGGCGCCCTGACACCACCGCACCACGCACCGGGCTCCGGCCTGCCCGGCGACGGCTTCGCCCCGCCTCCCCCACCCGAATCACCACCGATTCCCGGCGGAATCCCCACCAGCAGCCACCCGTGACGTCCCGCACATTCGGACACCGCATCGAACACCACCCGGGAACGACGAAGATCCCGCCCGATCTTCCGATCGGACGGGATCTCGTCAACTACCCCTGAGCTAACTCAAGAACAGTCGTGCGGTGGACCTGTGGGGATTTGAACCCCAGACCCCCTCGATGCGAACGAGGTGCGCTACCAGACTGCGCCACAGGCCCTTGCAACGAGTGAAACTCTAGCATCCCCCTCAGGGTGCTTGGAAATCCGTTCCTTGGCTGGTCACTCGTTGGCCGCGCGGGGCCGTTCGCCGTCCTCGTACTGGTCGAACAGGGGGGTGCGGCCCCGCTCGCGGGCGCGTCGGGCGGAGGCGGCGCGACGGGCGTCGGTGCGTCCGTCGGCCGTCGTTTTGTCGTCCGACGGATCCTCCGCGTCCTCGTCCCGAGCGTCCCGGGCATCACGCTCGTCGCGGGCATCGCGGTCGTCCCGCGCGGCGGACCGCTCCTCGTGCTCCGGCGCCACGGAGCTGGACCGGGCCGAACTCCACGCGTCCGGCGCCCCGAGGTCCACGTCGGACGTGGCACGCGGCGCGACCGGCGCGGTGACGTACGTCGGCAGCGGTACCGGCACCGGGTCCCAGCTGTCGCCCTGGCCGGGCCGACGCTGCCGCTCGCGCTGCTGGTCGACCCATTCGGCGTGGTCGGTCTGCTCGACGAGGGCGCGACGGTCGGCGGCGAGTGCGGACAGCCCGGGGTCCGTCGCCGGTTGCGGGCCCTCCTCGGCGTCGTCGATCCCGGCGTCCACGGACGCGCGCCGACGCGGCTGACGCTCCCTCAGTCGCTGCGCGGCGACCTCGGCCTGGCGCCGGTCCATCTGGTAGGCGAAGCGGCGGCGTTCCTGCGAGCGCAGGTAGGCGATGTACCCGCTGAGCAGGACCGCCGGGACGCCGGGCGCCCAGAGCAGGGCGAGCCCGCCGACCGCCGCGACGATCGCGCCGAGCGTGAAGGCGAGGAAGAGCATCACGGTGGTACGCCTACGGCGCGCGAGCACCTTCACACGCCGGGCGCGCGCTGCCGCGGCCTCCTCGGCCGGCGAACGCCGCGCGACCGGGACGCGCTTGCGCGCAGACGCGGACGCGGGTGCGGACTTGGGCGCCTGAGCCGGCGCGGAGGCTTGGTGGGGTGCCGCCTTGGGCGCCTGTTCACGCGCCGGTTCGCGGACCGGCTCACGTTCGGGTTCGCGCGCCGATTCGCGCACCGCCCCGCGCTCCGGTTCTCGCGCCGCTTCCGGCCGGTCCTGACTCTGCTGCCGGACGGGCGCGTGCACCTGGGGACGGGCCGGGGGCATGGCGAAGGCCCGGACGTCCACCGAGTCGGTGACGACGTCCGGCACGACGGCGCTGGACTCCCCCTCCTCGGCGGAGCGCGCCCGCAGGTCCTTGGCGTACCGGCGCTCCATTCCCGCCCGTCCGGACAGCAGCCGGATGGCGGTGCTGAAGCGTTCCGTCGGACGGGCCTCGTTCAGCTCGTCCTGCCTACGGAGCCACATCGGCACCAAGTAGGCGGCCCAGGCCCCGACAATGACTGCGTAGATGAGGCCGCTGCTGCTCACGCCTCACACGGTAGAGGGGTTTGCGTGAGGCCATCTGCCAATTGAGTCGGTGTGTCGCACGATCTGGCTGATATTTCGAGCTTTTTTTGTGATGGATGCGATCAACAGGCCGCCGAGTTGGCGAATTCATTGCCCCAAGACGGTCATCCGCCGATCACTTTCGAACACTTATTCCATTTCCGGGCTTCGGGTCCAACGGGCTTGCCGCTATGCGGGATTGTCGTGCGGGGTGCTCCGGGAGCGTGCCCGCTGCCAGCGGGCCAGCAGCCCCTCGGGCACCTCTTCCGCGGTGAGCGCGAACACGAGATGGTCGCGCCAGGCGCCGTCGATGTGGAGATAACGGGGCCTGAGGCCTTCCTCACGGAATCCGAGTTTCTCGACGACCCGGCGGCTGGGGCCGTTCTCCGGGCGAATGCAGACCTCGATGCGGTGCAGTCCCACGGCCCGGAAACAGTGGTCGACGGCGAGTGCCACGGATGTCGGCATCACTCCGCGGCCGGCCACCGACTCGTCCACCCAGTAGCCGACGTGGCCCGAGCACATCGAGCCCCAGGTGATCCCGGCGACCGTCAACTGCCCGACCAGGCGCCCCTGGTATTCGATGACGAACGGCAGCATCCGGCCCGAGTTCGCCTCGGAGCGCAGGTGCCGGACCATCTGCCGGTAGGTCGGCCGGTGCGCGATCGGTCCGCTGGGCGTGGGCGGTGGAATGGTCGCCTCCCAGGGGCGCAGCCAGTCCCGGTTGCGCCGGTTGACCTCGCGCCAGGCCCGCTGGTCGCGCAGCTTTATCGGCCTCAGGACGATGTCGCCGTCCACCAGCACGGCGGGCCAGGATGGGCTGTTCAGCTCGCACCCCCACTGGTGTCGGCGGGTCTGGGGTGATCGCCGCCTCGGATCTGGTCGACGACGTGCGCCAGCAGGGGCTCCAGGACGGCGAGGCCGTCCCTCACCCCGCCGGTGGACCCCGGCAGGTTGACGATCAGTGTGCCCCCGGCGACTCCGGCCAGGCCCCGGGAGAGCGCCGAGGTCGGCACCTTCTCCCGTCCGAACGCCCGGATGGCCTCGGCGATGCCCGGCACCTCGTAGTCGATCACCGCGCGGGTCGCCTCGGGGGTGCGGTCGGTGGGCGAGACGCCGGTGCCGCCGGTGGTGACGACGGCGTCGTAACCGGCCGCTACGGCGGCTCGCAGGGCCGCCTCGACCGGGTCGCCGTCGGGGACCACCTGCGGCCCGTCGACAGCGAAGCCGAAGTCCTTGAGGCCGTCCGCGATCAAGGGGCCGCCCTTGTCCTCGTAGACCCCGGAGGCAGCCCGGTTGGAGGCGGTGACCACCAGTGCGCTGTACGGCGCGAGCAGCGCGCCGCCGACCGAATCGTCGAGCGTCATGTCCGGCTCCAGTCGCCCGACTTGCCGCCCGTCTTCTCCTCCACGCGCACGTCCGTGATGACCGCTCCCTTGTCGACCGCCTTGACCATGTCGATCACGGTGAGGGCCGCGACGGAGACCGCGGTGAGGGCCTCCATCTCGACTCCCGTGCGGTCCGTCGTCTTCACGGTGGCCCGGATCCGTACGGAGTCGTCCGCGACCGACAGATCCAGTTTCACACCCGACACCGACAACGGGTGGCAGAGCGGGATCAGGTCCGGGGTGCGTTTGGCGCCCATGATCCCGGCGATGCGCGCGGTGGCCAGGGCGTCGCCCTTGGGGACCCCTTCGCCGCGCAGCAGTTCGACCACGCGGGGCGAGACGAGGACGCGTCCGCTGGCGGTGGCGGTGCGCGCGGTCACGTCCTTCGCGGACACGTCGACCATCCGGGCGGCGCCCGCGTCGTCGATGTGCGTGAGGCGGTCTTGCGCAAGGGGTCCGGGGGTGTCCCCCCGGAAAGGCTCAGTCATGCTGTGTGGCGCTCCCGGTCCGGGCGTGTTGTGCGCGACACGGTACCGCCAACTCGGAGTACTCAGCCGAGCAGGACCACCTGGACCTCGGTGCCGGGCTCGACGGACTCGACGTCCTCGGGGACGACGATCAGCGCGTCGGCGAGCGCGAGGGCCGCGACCAGGTGCGATCCGGCGCCCCCTACGGGGGTCACGTCGCCGTCGGCGTACGTCCCGCGCAGGAACTGTCTGCGGCCCTTCGGGGAGGTCAGCGCCTTGTCGGTGGTGAGGGTGGCCCGGGTCGTCGGACGGTGGACGTCGTCCAGGCCCATCAGGGCGCGGATCGCGGGCCGGACGAACAGCTCGAAGGAGACGTACGACGACACCGGGTTGCCGGGGAGGGCCAGCAGCGGGATGTGGTCGGGGCCGATGGAGCCGAAGCCCTGGGGTTTTCCGGGCTGCATGGCGAGCTTGCGGAAGTCGATCCCGGCGCCCTCCTCGTCCTCGTCCCCTACGGAGGACAGCGCCTCCTTGACGACGTCGTACGCCCCGACGCTCACGCCGCCGGTGGTGACCAGGAGGTCGGCGCGGACAAGCTGGTCGTCGATGGTGGAGCGGAGGGTCTCGGCGTCGTCGGCGACGGCGCCCACCCGGTAGGCGATGGCTCCGGCGTCGCGGGCGGCGGCGGTGAGGGCGAAGCTGTTGGAGTCGTAGATCTGGCCGTCGCCCAACTGCTCGTCGGGCTGGACGAGTTCGCTGCCGGTGGACATGACGACCACGCGCGGGCGGGGGCGTACGCGGACCGTGCCGCGGCCGACCGCGGCGAGGAGGGCGATCTGCGGCGGGCCGAGCACCGTGCCGGCGTCCAGGGCGCGGTCGCCCGCCTTCACGTCGCTGCCCATCGCGCGCACGTGCGCGCGTGCCTCGGCCGAGCGGTACACATGTACGTGCCCGCCGGCGCCCTCGGGAGCCTGGCTGCGGGCCCGCATTCCGCTGACCGGGCCGCCGCCGAGGCCTCCGTCGGTCCACTCCACGGGGACGACGGCCTCGGCACCGGGTGGGAGCGGGGCGCCGGTCATGATGCGGGCGGTCTCGCCGGGGCCCACGTGGAGCGGCTCGGCCCGGCCCGCCGCGACGTCGCCGATCACCGTCAGGACCGCCGGGAACTCCTCGCTCGCGCCCGCGACATCCGTGACCCGCACCGCGTATCCGTCCATCGAGCTGTTGTCGAAGGGCGGGAGCGAGACCGGCACCGTGATGTCCTCGACCAGGACGCAGCCCTGGGCGTCGAGCAGTTGCAGCTCGATGGGTTCCAGGGGGCGGACGGTCGCGAGGATGTCCTCCAGGTGCTCGTCCACCGTCCAGAGGTGGTCGGGTCCTGCGGTGCGGTTCGCGGCGGTGCTCAACGTTGCTACATCTCCTCGGCTACGTAACTGCGAAGCCAGGCCCGGAAGTCCGGTCCCAGGTCTTCACGTTCGCACGCGAGTCTGACAATGGCACGCAGATAGTCGCCCCGGTCGCCGGTGTCATAGCGGCGGCCCTTGAAGACGACGCCGTGCACGGGGCCGCCGACCTTCTCGTCGGTGGCCAATTGCTGGAGGGCGTCGGTGAGTTGGATCTCGCCGCCGCGGCCCGGCTCGGTCTTGCGCAGTATGCCGAAGATGTGGGGGTCCAGGACGTAGCGGCCGATGATCGCGTAGTTCGACGGGGCGTCGGCCGCGTCCGGCTTCTCGACCAGGCCGGTCACCTTGACGACGTCGTCGTCCGCGGTGGCCTCCACGGCCGCGCAGCCGTAGAGGTGGATCTGCTCGGGCGCGACCTCCATGAGCGCGATGACGCTGCCGCCGTGCTGCTCCTGGACCTCGACCATGCGCGCGAGGAGGGGGTCGCGGGGGTCGATGAGGTCATCCCCGAGGAGGACGGCGAAGGGCTCATGGCCGACGTGCGGGGCCGCGCACAGGACCGCGTGACCGAGGCCCTTGGGATCGCCCTGGCGGACGTAGTGCATGGTGGCGAGGTCGCTGGACTCCTGGACCTTGGCGAGGCGGCTCGCGTCGCCCTTCTTCTGGAGGGCGGATTCGAGCTCGTAGTTGCGGTCGAAGTGGTCCTCCAGGGGGCGCTTGTTGCGCCCGGTGATCATGAGGACGTCGTCGAGCCCAGCCGACGCGGCCTCTTCGACCACGTACTGGATCGCGGGCTTGTCCACGACCGGCAGCATCTCCTTGGGAGTTGCCTTCGTGGCCGGCAGGAACCTGGTGCCGAGACCGGCTGCGGGGATGACAGCCTTGCTGATCCTGGGGTGCGACTGAGTCATGCCCGAACCTTATCCGGTGCCTTTGTGCTGAATCTGTGGCTCCGGTTAAAACGCTCTCATATGAGCACATTAGGAAGGGTACGGGTGGGACCTGTGCATCAGCTGGGACGTGAACCAGAGCCTGACAAGCGTATGTTGCGAAGAGAGTTCCTCACGGTGAGGAACAGGTTGACGGCCGATGACGTGCGGGAGGCCGCCGTCGCGCTCGCCGACCGCGCCCTGGAACTGCCGGAGTTGGCGCACGCGCGCACGGTGGCGGCGTACGTCTCCGTCGGCACCGAACCCGGAACGCTCACACTCCTGGACGCACTCCGCGCGCGGGGCATCGACGTCCTGCTCCCGGCGCTCCTCCCGGACAACGACCTGGACTGGGGCTCCTACGACGGCGAGGGCTCGCTCGCCCGGGTCCGACACGGCGGAAAGATGGCCCTGTTGGAGCCCTCCGGCGAGCGGCTCGGTCCGGACGCCGTGACGGCCGCCGACGTCGTCCTGCTGCCCGGTCTGGCGGTCGACGGGCGCGGGATGCGCCTGGGGCGCGGCGGGGGGTCGTACGACCGTGTGCTGGCGCGGCTGGAGCGGGCGGGCGTCCATCCCGCGCTGGTGGTGCTGCTGTACGACTCCGAGGTCGTCGAGCACGTCCCCGCGGAGGCGCACGACCGGCCGGTGCGGGCGGCGGTGACGCCCTCGGGTGTGCGGCGGTTCGCGGGGAACTGAAGGGGAACCGAAATGGCCCTCCACGCACGCGTGGAGGGCCATTTCGGGTTGTTCGGTTGTTCAACGAGTCACGGCTTCAGCACCAGGGTGTCGCTCGTGCTGTCGTCGACCGCCTTGGACGAGAACGACCAGGACAGCAGCTCACCGTCGACCCACTTGCTGGTCTGGTCGGTGTAGTGCGCGCTGTAGGCGTGCCCGGAGGCTCCGGTGAGGTTGATCCACTTGGACTTGTCGAAGTCGTCGAGGTTGACCACCATGCGCATCGACGGCACCCAGACGACTCCGTAGCCGCCTGCCGCGTTCCAGCCGGTCGCGTTGACCGTGGCCTCGCCGCCGCTGAGCTGCCAGGGGCCGCGGTTGAGGACGTACTGGACGATGCCGGGGCCGCTGGTGCCCAGGGTCTGGTTCTTCAGGAACAGGCGGTGCAGCCGGCCCCAGCTCCAGGTGTCGATGTCCTTGCCGAGCTTGGCGGTCAGCTCCCAGCGGGCGTCGATCATGGCGCGCTTGAACAGCTGGTTCATGTTGGTCGCCGCCGGGCGGTTGCCCGACGCGGGGGTCTTCCACCAGTCGCTGTTCGGGTCGTCCATGAGCTTGCGGACGACCTCGAACCAGCGGTCACCGCCGTCCGGTTGGGCCTGGTCGGCGTCACGCTCGCCGCACTCGCGCACCTTCTGGTTGTCCTCGTCGGCGGGACCGGTGGTGTCGACCGGCGCGACGTACAGGCACTGGCCCTCGACCCGCAGCTCCTTGGGCAGCTTGTTGCCGAAGGCGAGTTTGAGGATGTTGCGCCACACCGAGTTGAAGTAGGCGGCGGCCGCCGAGTCGGCGTCCTGGGTGTAGTCCCAGCCCTCCAGGAGCTTCTGCGCCTCGCGCACGTCCGGGTCGGGCTCGTCGATCTTCAGCAGCTTGGGCACGAGCAGCTTGGCGATCTCGCTGCTGTCGTCGAGCTGCATCTGCCGCATGTCGTCGGTGGAGATCTTGCCGCCGCCGTCGATCTTCGACTGGATCAGATCGGTGATGCGCTGGCTGCGGGTGCCGTAGCCCCAGTCCGTGGTGAGCGTGTACGGGTACTTGTCCTTGTCAATCACGGCCTGGTTGGCGGTGACGATGTAGCCGCGCTTCGGGTTGTACTCGTACGGCAGGGCGGCCTGCGGGATGTAGCCGGTCCAGTCGTACTTGGAGTCCCAGCCGGGCACGGGCAGCGAGCCGTCGCCCTTGCCACGCACCGGGATCTTGCCGGGCAGCGTGTAGCCGATGTTGTTCTTGGTGTCGGCGTAGACGAGGTTCTGCGAGGGCACGTCGAACTTCGCGGAAGCGGAGCGGAACTCGCTCCAGTCGGACGCCTTGTCGATGGCGAAGACGGCGTCCATGGTGCTGCCCGGGTCCTCGGCGGTCCAGCGCAGGGCGATGCCGTAGCCGTCGCCTCTGTCGGGTGCCGCGGTGTCGACGGTGGCCTTCTTGCCGACCTTCACGAGTTCGTCGTTGCGGTCGGACAGCAGCGGTCCGTTGTTGGTCTCCCGGACGACGATCTTCTTGGAGGCGCCGCCGGCGACCTTGATGGTCTCCGTGCGGGTCGTGAAGGGCTTCGTCGTGCCGTCGTACAGGTAGCCGTCGCCGGAGAGCTTCTCCAGGTAGAGGTCGGTGACGTCGACCCCGGAGTTGGTCATGCCCCAGGCGATGTTCTGGTTGTGGCCGATGACGACGCCGGGCATGCCCGCGAAGGTGTAGCCGCTGACGTCGTACTGGCACTTGCTGGAGACCGTGCGGCAGTGCAGGCCCATCTGGTACCAGACGGACGGCAGCGACGCCTCCAGGTGTGGATCGTTGGCCAGGAGGGGCTTGCCGGTGATGGTGTTCTTCCCGGCGACGACCCAGGAGTTGGAGCCGATGCCCTGGCCGTTCACGCCGACGGCCGTCGGGAGGTCGTCCAGGACGTCCGAGAGGCCCGCGAGCTGGCTCGTGAGGGCCGAGCTGGACGAGGACGACGACGAGCCCGTCGTGCCGCTCGTGGACGTGCTGGAGGAGCTGTCACCGCCGTCGAAGGTCTTGGTGTACTCGTCGTACTCGCCCTCGGTGACGATCGGCTGGTTGCGGCTGTACGGGTAGTCCGGGTACAGGTCCGCGATCTGCTGGGGGCCGAGGCGGGTGGTCATCAGGGCGCGGTCGATCTCGTCCTTCATGTTGCCGCGCAGGTCCCAGGCCATCGCCTTGAGCCACGCGACCGAGTCGACCGGGGTCCACTTCTCGGGCTTGTAGTCGTTCTCGAAGCCGAGAGCCGCGTACTCCAGGGAGATGTCCTTGCCGTCCTTGCCCTGGAGGTAGGCGTTGACCCCCTTGGCGTACGCCTGGAGGTACTTCTTCGTGGAGGCCGACAGTTTGGTGTCGTACTCCTTCTGGGCCACCCGGTCCCAGCCCAGGGTGCGCAGGAACTCGTCGTCCTTGACCTGGCTCTTGCCGAACATCTCGGACAGCCGCCCGGCGGTCATGTGCCGGCGCACGTCCATCTCGTAGAACCGGTCCTGCGCCTGGACGTAGCCCTGCGCCATGAACAGGTCCGCGTCGGAGGACGCGTAGATCTGCGGGATGCCGTAGCTGTCACGCTTGACGTCGACGGGCCCCGACAGGCCCTCGAGCGTGATCGAGCCCGTGGTCTGCGGAAGGGAGGCACGGACCGTGCTGACGGACCAGTACGCGCCGTAGGCGATGCCACCGATGATGGCCATTACCAGAACAAGCACCAGTAGACGGGCTTTGCGCCCCTTTTTCCTGCCGGACTTGCCGGGCTTATGACCCGATGAGGCGGTGGTGTTGGGGGGCATCGCTGTCCTTGCTGTCCTAACGCGAGCGGCAGGGCGGGCTGTGCTTTTGACTGAGCGCTGGAGCAACCATAGGCGCAGGGTCCCGAGCGACTTGACGCGGAGTCGGGTACCGACGCGGACGGGCATTCGATCTTGCCTCGAGAAGTGTCAAGAAATCGTCAAGAGTTAGGTAAGGTAACGAAGTACTTGGATGCATGGCACCGCAGCCTCGCGTCCCCTGTACATGTGCTGCCGCCCTGTACGCGCGTCAGCCGAGGAAGGGAAGGCCACTGACTGTCCACCACCTCGACCAGCTCCTGCTCGTCTGCTCGCTCGTCCTGCTCGTCGCCGTCGCGGCGGTCCGGGTCTCCTCGCGCAGCGGGCTCCCCAGCCTGCTCGTGTACCTGGGGATCGGCGTCGCCATGGGCCAGGACGGCATCGGCGACATCCACTTCGACAACGCCGAGCTGACCCAGGTCATCGGGTACGCGGCCCTGGTCGTGATCCTGGCCGAGGGCGGCCTCGGCACGAAGTGGAAGGAGGTCGGGCCGGTCCTGTCGTCCGCCGCCACGCTGGCGCTGGCGGGGGTGGCGGTGAGCGTCGGCGTCACGGCGGCGGGCGCGCACTATCTGGTCGGACTGGAGTGGCGGCAGGCGTTCATCATCGGGGCGGTGGTGTCCTCGACGGACGCGGCGGCGGTCTTCTCCGTGCTGCGCCGGATCCCCCTCCCCGCGCGCGTGACGGGCACGCTGGAGGCCGAGTCGGGCTTCAACGACGCCCCGGTGGTCATCCTGGTCGTCGCCTTCTCCACGGCCGGCCCCGTCGAGCACTGGTACCTGCTGGTGGCCGAGATAGCCCTGGAGCTGGCCATCGGCGCGGCCATCGGCCTCGCGGTGGGCTGGCTCGGCTCCTGGGGGATGCGGCACGTGGCACTGCCCGCCTCCGGCCTCTACCCGATCGCGGTCATGGCGATCGCGCTCACCGCGTACGCCACGGGCGCCCTGGCGCACGGCAGCGGCTTCCTGGCGGTCTATCTCGCGTCGATGGTGCTCGGCAACGCCAAGCTGCCCCACTGGCCCGCGACGCGCGGTTTCGCCGACGGGCTCGGCTGGATCGCCCAGATCGGCATGTTCGTCCTGCTCGGCCTGCTGGTCACCCCGCACGAGCTGGGGGACGACGTCTGGCCCGCGCTCCTCATCGGCCTGGTGCTGACGATGGTGGCCCGGCCGCTCAGCGTGGTCGTCAGCCTCACGCCGTTCCGGGTGCCCTGGCAGGAGCAGACCCTCATGTCCTGGGCCGGGCTGCGCGGCGCCGTACCCATCATCCTGGCGACGATCCCCATGGTGAACGGCGTCGAAGGCAGCCGCCGCATCTTCAACATCGTCTTCGTCCTGGTCGTCGTCTACACCCTCGTCCAGGGGCCGACGCTGCCCTGGCTGGCCCGCAAGCTGCGGCTCGGCGAGGGTCCGGAGGCCGCCGACCTCGGCATCGAATCGGCGCCCCTGGAGCGGCTGCGCGGACATCTGCTGTCGGTCGCGATCCCCGAGGAGTCGAAGATGCACGGCGTCGAGGTCAACGAGCTCAGGCTGCCGGCCGGGGCCGCGGTCACCCTCGTCGTACGCGACGGAAAATCGTTTGTCCCGCTGCCCTCGACGGTCCTGCGGCGCGGTGACGAGCTCCTCGTGGTCGCCACGGACCCGGTCCGGGACGCGGCGGAGCAGCGGCTGCGCGCGGTGGGTCACGGCGGCAAGCTGGCGGGGTGGCTGGGCACGGACGGTGCCGGCGCCAGTCGTTAAGGGCATGTTTCGTACGGTTCACATGTTCACCAATCACAGGTGAACGCGCGCGTGGTGCCCGTTTTCACAGGCTCAACAGGCTTCGTCACCTGTACGATGAAGGCACATTCTGATCGAACCAACTCTGCCTGACGCAGTGCTGGCGCGACCGTATGGCGGCCGAATCCCTCTCCGCGTGGGCACCGGTATCTACCGCAGTTCCGCGCAAGAGGACAGTGCTCGGCTCCCCCCGCACGGGGCGCGCTACCAGGTGGCAGAAAGGCACGGGCCGTGGCATCCACGGTCACCTCCCGCCCGGGATCACGTCCTGGATACGGGCAGTTGCTGCGCACGCGTGGCGCCTGGACGTTCCTGCTCCCCGGCTTCGCGGCACGCCAGCCGTTCGCGATGCTCACCATCTCCATCGTGCTGCTCGTGCAGCACACCACCGGCTCCTACGGCGCGGCGGGCGCCGCCGCGGCCGTCACCGGCGTCTCCATGGCCCTGTTCGCGCCCTACAGCGGACGGCTGGCCGACCGCCACGGGCAGCGGGCCGTCCTGCTCCCCGGCGTCCTGGTGCACACCCTGTCGGGCCTGACGTTCACGGCCCTCGCGCTCGGCCACGCGCCCCTGTGGGCGCTGTTCGTGGCGGCCGTGCCGACCGGCGCCTCGGTGCCGCAGATCGGGCCCATGGTGCGCGCCCGCTGGGGCGTGAAGCTCCAGGACTCCCCGCTGCTGAGCACGGCCGCGGCCTTCGAGTCGGTCACCGATGAACTGACCTTCGTCTTCGGCCCGTTGCTGGCGACCGCCCTGTGCACCGCCGTGAACCCGGCCGCGGGCCTGATCACGGAGGCGGGGCTCACCCTGATCGGCGGCCTGCTGTTCGCCGCTCAGAAGGGCACCCAGCCCAAGGTGACCCTCGTCGGGCACGCACGCGTGGAGCACGTTTCCGCGCTGAGCATCCCCGGGGTGCGCGTGCTGATCGTGACCTTCCTCGGCATCGGTTCGGTCTTCGGCGGCATGCAGGTCTCCCTGGCCGCCTTCACGGAGTCGATCGGAGAACCCGGCCTGAACGGCGTCCTGTACGGCACGTTCGCCGCCGGCAACATGCTCTCCGGGATCGTCTGCGGTGCCGTCGCCTGGAAGGTGGCCCCGCAGCGCCGCCTCCTCGTCGGCTACGCGGCCCTCGCGCTGACCGCGTCCGCCCTGTGGACGGCCCACTCGGCGCTGCTCCTGGCCGGCCTCGGTCTCCTGGTCGGCATGTGCATCGCGCCCGCCCTGATCACCGGCTACACGCTGGTCGAGGGGCTCGTCCCGGCCGGCGCCCGCACCGAGGCCTTCACCTGGCTGACCGGCGCGGTCGCCCTCGGCCAGGCCGCCGCCGTCACGGTCGCCGGACAGCTGGAGGACCGCCTGTGGGGCGGCGCCGGTTTCCTGGTGCCGATGGCCGGTACGGTGCTCGCCCTGGGGACCCTGATCGCACTCCGGTCGCACCTCGCGACCCGGCCCCGCAGCCGGACCGTCGCACGTGGCGTCGGTCACCGCGTGCCGGTGGCAGTGGACTGATCCCCGGGAATACGTCACTATGGACGCTCGTTAGCACTCATTGAGTGAGAGTGCCAGGAGGAAGACAACAGTGCCGACCTACCAGTATCAGTGCACCGAGTGCGGCGAGGGCCTCGAGGCGGTGCAGAAGTTCACCGACGACGCCCTGACCGAGTGCCCCAATTGCGGTGGCCGCCTGAAGAAGGTGTACTCCGCGGTCGGCATTGTCTTCAAGGGCTCCGGTTTCTATCGGAACGACAGCCGCGGCTCCTCGTCGAGCAGCTCGCCGGCCACCGCGAAGCCGTCGACGTCCTCGGACTCGAAGCCGTCCACCACCTCGACGTCGTCGTCCTCCTCGGACTCGAAGTCGTCGAGCTCGGGCTCCTCGTCCGGCAGTAACAGCTCCGCCGCGTAGGACTTTTCCGCAAGACCCTGTCGTCGTACAACGACAGGGTCTTCTGGCGTTCTCAAAGTCGCCTCCTACGCCTTTTCGACGGCGGCTAGGGTGCTGGCCATGGCGAACGCAGAGATCGGCGTAATCGGTGGCTCCGGGTTCTACTCGTTCCTCGACGACGTGACCGAGATCCAGGTGGACACCCCCTACGGACCACCCAGCGACTCCCTCTTCCTCGGCGAGATCGCCGGCCGGCGGGTCGCGTTCCTGCCCCGGCACGGGCGCGGCCACCATCTGCCGCCGCACCGCATCAACTACCGGGCGAACCTATGGGCGTTGCGCTCCGTCGGTGTGCGCCAGGTCCTCGGTCCGTGCGCGGTGGGCGGGCTGCGCCCCGAGTACGGGCCGGGCACCCTGCTGGTGCCGGACCAGCTGGTGGACCGTACGAAGTCCCGGACGGGCACGTACTTCGACGGACTCCCGCTGCCCGGCGGCACGGTGCCGAACGTGGTGCACGTGTCCCTGGCCGACCCCTACTGCCCGACCGGCCGGACGGCCGCGCTGAAGGCGGCGCGCGGGCGGGACTGGGAACCGGTGGACGGCGGCACACTCGTGGTGATCGAGGGCCCGCGCTTCTCGACCCGCGCCGAGTCCTTGTGGCACCAGGCGCAGGGCTGGTCGGTGGTCGGCATGACCGGCCACCCCGAGGCGGCGCTCGCCCGTGAACTGGAGCTCTGCTACTCCTCGTTGACCCTCGTCACCGACCTCGACGCGGGCGCCGAGACCGGCGAGGGCGTCTCCCACGACGAGGTGCTGCGGGTGTTCGCGGCCAACGTGGACCGGCTGCGGGGCGTGTTGTTCGACACGGTGGCCGCGCTGCCGGAGAGCCAGGCACGGGACTGCCTGTGCGTGAACGCGCTGGGCGGGGTGGATCCGGGCTTCGAGCTGCCGTAACCCTCGCACCGGACGGGGCGGCGAGAGCCTCCAGGGTGCGGAACGTCCCGTTCGGGTGAGGGAGTTGTCCACAACCGGCGGGTAACACACGGGCTCCGGCAGGCCCCGGCGGATTGCCGCATCGTGGGACCGCAAACCGATCCCTCGTCGCAGGTGGTGGTCCCCATGTCCCTCTCCCCTCCGTCCTTTCCCGGCCCGCCGGGCACCGATCCCTTTCCGCGCCCGCTGGGCACCGACGCTCCGCCCACGTGCGAGGTGCCGCACTTCGCGCCGGTGCGGGTGCGCGGCGCGCGCAGTCAACTGCGCCGGTTGCTACGGCACCGGAGGCGGGCCGTGGCCGCGGGGCTCGCGCTGACCGCGGCCGCGCTCGTGGCGGCGGGCCCGCGTGACGCGGCGGAGGCTCGGCACAGCGAGCGGCCCCGCGGGCATCCGGTGGCAGATCCGGTACGGCAGCGCCGGGCGGTCGAGTGGGTGTCGGCGCCGGTGCGGATCGCCGACGCCGGTACGGTCCGGCTGCTGCGGGCCGGCGACCGGGTCGATGTGATCGCCGCGGAGGAGTCGGCGGCGGGCGGTGACGCTCACGTGGTCGCGCGCGGGGCGCGGGTGACGAAGGTGCCCGAGCCGCTCGAAGTGGCGGACGGCGGCGGGGCGTTGGTGGTGCTGTCGGTGCCGCGCTCCACGGCGGCGCGGCTGGCCGGCGCCGGCGCCACGGCACGGCTGGCGGTGACACTGTGGTGAACCGTGCGCTCCGTGTCGTGGTCAGGGCCTTCCGTCGCCTGTGCGAATTCGTGTCAAGTCCCTCGTTCGAGTTACTGAATTGGACAGGGCGGCCGGGCCTTGACGTAGGTTGCGGAGCTGTTGGTTCCACACCCTGCACGTGCGAGAAGAGGCTCCGAGTTGAGCGAGAAGAAGAAGGAATCGGGCGTCTGGCAGGGCTTCAAGGCCTTCCTGATGCGCGGGAACGTCGTCGATCTGGCAGTCGCGGTCGTCATCGGCGCCGCCTTCACGAACATCGTCAACTCGGTGGTGAAGGGCATCATCAACCCGCTCGTCGGGGCGATCGGCACACAGAACCTGGACACCTACAGCTCGTGCCTGAGCAGCAGTTGCTCGGGCGACAAGGGCATCCAGCTGATGTGGGGCTCCGTCCTGGGAGCCGCCCTCAGCTTCGTGATCACCGCGGCGGTCGTCTACTTCCTGATGGTCCTGCCGATGTCGAAGTACCTGGCCCGCGCGGAGGCCCAGCGCAAGGCCAAGGAAGGCACGCAGGAGGTCATCGAGATCACCGAGCTGGAGGTGCTCAAGGAGATCCGCGACGCGCTGGTCGCGCAGCGCGGCGAGGGGCACCGGGAGCCGTAGCCGAAGGCTCAGATGTGGTGGGGCGGCTTCTCGTCGAGGAAGCGCTTCAGGTCGGCCGCGCTGTCGCCCTCGGGCCGCTCGCCCCACCCGCGGTCCGTGTCGTCCGAGGACGGCCGGCTCAGCGGGTCGTCGAAGACCAGCGCGGGCTTCGGATCGCGCGGCGCGGGGGCGGGGACAGTACTCATGCCTCCAGGGTACGGCCCCCGGCGGACGTTATCTGCTGTGCTTGGCCCCATGACGTCCGAGACTCACAGACCCCAGCGCCCCCTACGCCCCCTGCGCCCGCTCACCGCCCGAGGCCGGGACGAGCCGCACCGGGTCGCCTCCCCGCTGGAACTCTTCTTCGACCTGTGTTTCGTCGTGGCCATCGCGCAGGCGGGCCTCCAGCTGGCGCACGCCGTCGCGGAGGGCCATGCGGGCGAGGGCGTCATGAACTACGCGATGCAGTTCTTCTCGATCTGGTGGGCCTGGATGAACTTCTCCTGGTTCGCCTCGGCGTACGACAACGACGACGTGCTGTACCGGGTCGTCACCCTGGTGCAGATCGCCGGCGTCCTGGTCCTCGCGGCCGGGGTCACACGGGCCTTCGATCAGCACGACTACGTGGTCGTCTGGATCGGCTACCTGATCATGCGGGCGGCGATGGCCGCGCAGTGGCTGCGGGCGGCGAAGGACGCCGCGGGCCCGGAGCGGACGATGGCATTGCGGTACGCGGGCGGCGTGCTGCTCTGCATGGTCGGCTGGACCGGCCTGGTGGTCCTGCCGGAACCGGCCCGGGGCTGGGTGTTCCTCGTGATGGTGATCGCCGAGCTGTGCGTGCCGCGCTACGCGGAGAAGGACTTCCCTACGCCGTGGCATCCGCACCACATCTCGGAACGGTACGGGCTGTTCACGATCATCGTGCTGGGCGAGACGATCGCGGCGGCGACGGTCGCCGTGAAGTCCGGGGTGGACGAGCACGACGCGCTGGGCGAATGGCTCCCCATCGCGGCCGGCGGACTGCTGATCGTGTTCGCCGCCTGGTGGATCTACTTCGTGGTGCCGATCCACGGCCACCTTCGCTCCAACAAGCAGGCGTTCCTGTGGGGTTACGGCCACTACCTGATCTTCGCGTCGGCGGCCACGATCGGCGCGGGCCTGGAAGTGGCGGTCACACAGGCGGCCGGCAAGGCACACATCTCCACACTGGCGGCATCCGCCGCGGTGACCCTGCCGACGGCGCTGTACCTGCTCAGCGTCTGGGCACTCCACGCCCGCCACTACAAGGTGGGCATCACCCAGCAACTGGTGCTCCCCGTGGCCGCGTTGCTGGTGATCTGCTGCACCTTCATGGGGCAGTGGGCGGTACTCGCGGCGGGACTGGTGTCGGCGCTGACGGTGGCGGTCGGGGTGACACTGACGGCACGGACGGCTGCCGCCGGGGAGAGCGGAGCGGAGGCGACGGCGTAAGTGACCTGACCGCGACCGAGACAGCGGTCGAAGCTCAGGCGACCGTCACGGGAACAGTGGCCCAAGCGGGGCCGTCCGTCCCCGGATCACCGGTGCGCACCGCGCCGACAGGCCCCGAATCGGCCGGGGGCTGGGCAAGACTGACCCCCATGACAGTTGACGCATTGACGGATGTGGCCGGAGTGCGGGTGGGGCATGCGACGCGGTCGGGGGACGGTTGGCTCACCGGTACGACCGTCGTGCTGGCGCCGGAGGGCGGGGCGGTGGCCGCCGTGGACGTGCGGGGCGGCGGGCCCGGTACCAAGGAGACCGACGCGCTCGATCCGCGGAACCTGGTGCAGCGGGTCGACGCGATCGTACTGACCGGCGGCAGCGCGTACGGGCTCGATGCCGCGTCGGGGCCGCCGGCCTTCGCTCCACACATGTCTTGGTTTCCTTCAGGTCGCAGCGGTAGTGCGGTTGCTTACTTGTTGGCGCCGAGCTCGATCGGAACGCCGACCAGG
>NZ_JBLTJC010000094.1:0-32351 GCF_048158785.1 Streptomyces colwelliae
GGTGCCGATACGGCCGGATGCGCCTGCTGCTGGCTCAGGCGTGGCTGAGGATGACCAGCAGCGCGGTGCCCTCGGCGAGCACCTGGACGGTGAGCGCCGCCTGCCGCATCCGTACGGCCGGCGCGGCGGCCCCGCTGTTCTCCACGCCCCCGCTCACCACGCCGCCTCCCGATAGTCCTTGAGGAACACCCCGGACACCGGGTCCCCGGACTCGCCGCGCACGATCGGGTCGTAGACGCGGGCCGCGCCGTCCACGATGTCGAGCGGTGTACGGAAGCCGGCCTCGGCCATGCGGCCCTTCTTGGGGGCGGGGTTCTCGTCCGTGATCCAGCCGGTGTCGACGGCGCACATGTGGACGCCCTGGTCGGCGAGTTCGGCGGCGCTGGTGCGGGTGAGCATGTTGAGCGCGGCCTTGGCCATGTTGGTGTGGGGATGGCCGGCCATCTTGTTGCGTACGGCGAACCGGCCCTCCACCGCGGTGACGTTGACGACGTACCTGCGCGGTCGCGGCGAGGCGAGCAGCAGCGGCAGCAGCCGGTCGCAGAGGAGGGCGGGCGCCAGGGCGTTGACGAGCTGGGTCTCCAGGACCTCGGCCGGGTCGAGGGCGCCGAGCCGCGCCGACCAGGAGTTCTCCGGGGACGGGTCGGGCAGCAGTCCGGCCTCGTCGGCCTCGCGCAGCACGACGGGCAACGCCGACGCCCCGCCCGCGAGCATCCGCATCGGGGTGAAGCCGGGCGCCTGCCGTGCCCCCTCCGGCAGCGCGTCCCGCTCCCCCGCGGCCAGCAGCGCGTACGACTGCGGAGGCCGCCGTACGGTCTGCGCGGCGTTGTTGACGAGGATGTCCAACGGCTCGCCGTCCTGCCTCAACTCCTCGCACAGGCCCAGTACTTGACGTGGGTCGCGGAGGTCGACGGCGAGCACCGTCAGCCGGTCCAGCCATTTCTCGCTGCCCGGCTCGGCACGGAAACGGCGTACGGCATCGTGCGGGAACCGCGACGTGACCAGCACGTCCGCGCCGTCCCGCAGCATCATCAGCGCCAACTGGAAACCGATCTTCACCCGCCCGCCGGTGAGCAGCACCCGGCGCCCGCCCAGATCCGTACGCAGCGCCCGGCGCGCGGTGTTGTCGGCGGCGCAGTCCGGACACAGCCGGTGGTAGAAGGAATCCACCTGTCGATAGGGCGACTTGCAGACATAGCAACCGCGCGGCTTGCGGTAGACACCGGCGGCGTCCGCACGCCCCGCGAACTCACGCGCGGGACCCAGCGGAGCGTCCTCGCGTCGGTCCACCGCCCCCGTCGCGGTCGCCGCCATCGCCGCCGCGTCGGCCGCGGACACGTCGGCGTCGCGGGCCTTGCGGCGCCGTAGCCGGCCGTCCCGCGCAAAGGACGCGGCGACCTGTTCCGCGCGCAGGCGCACCGGATCGTCGACGGGCAACTCCCGCAGCCTGCCCACCACATGGTGGAAGGCCGCCAGTTCCGCCTCGGTGATCCCGCCCTCGTCAGTCATCGCTTCCCGCCCCGGCCGTGCCATGAAGTGGGCCCCGGCCGGATTCGAACCGGCGTGACCGCCCTGAGAAGGCGGCGAGTCTGCCTCTGCTCTACAGGGCCCCCGAACGCAGCCCGGGGATCGGATTCGAACCGATGTGATTCGTCAGAGCACGACGTGCGCCTGCCTCTGCGCTACGCCCGGGTGCGCCCCCGGATCCTAGCCGCACTCCCCCGCGCGCACCGCACCGATAAACGCCCCCGTCAGCGCGAACCCCGTCTGATCTCCAGGCGTTCCTTCTCCGACAGACCGCCCCACACACCGAAGCGTTCGTCGTTGTCGAGGGCGTACTCCAGGCAGGCGTCGCGGATCGGGCACATGCCGCAGATCCGCTTGGCTTCCCTGACGGAGCTGCCCGGTTCGGGGAAGAAGAAGTCCGCCCCGGTCTGCGCGCACAACGCCTCCTGCTGCCAGTCCAGGTCGGGCGAGGTGATCGTGTCGATGTGCATGGGCAGGATCGTGCCGTGCGGCGAAAAACGTTCGATCAACGCGGGATCAACGCCGCGCTCCGAGGCCTCCGGCCGCCCCGATGATGGCCCCTGCGCCCGCGTCGGCGCACGGCGGCGCGCGGAACCGGTATGAAAACACGGAGAACTTCAGCGGTCACCCAGGGTAACCGGCACCGTATGCCCGAACCGCTGCCGCACTCCGGCAGCGATTGTCAGTGGGCGGTGCAAGACTCGGCAGTGCAGAGAACGGGACCCTTCAATGAGGAGGGCAACAATGCTCACCACCCGTTTCGTCAACGGCGCTCCCAACTGGCTGGACGTCGGCTCGCCCGACTTCGACGGCGCCATCTCCTTCTACGGCGGTCTCTTCGGCTGGCAGTTCCAGTCGGCGGGACCCGAGGCCGGCGGCTACGGCTTCTTCCAGCTGGACGGCAGGACGGTCGCCGGCGGCATGCCCCTGCCCCCGGAGCATGCCTCGTCCGCCTGGACCGTGTACTTCCAGAGCGCTGACGCGGAGGCCACGGCCAAGGCGGTGGAACAGGCGCACGGCACGGTCCTGTTCCAGCCCATGGACGTGATGGGCGAGGGACACATGGCGGTCCTCGCCGACCCGGCGGGCGGCGCGTTCGGCATCTGGCAGCCGGGCCGGACCAAGGGTGTTGACATCGCGGGCGACCCCGGTTCGCTGACCTGGGTCGAGCTGTACACGCCGGACGTGGCCGCGGCGGCCGCGTTCTACTACGCCTCGCTCGGTCTGGAGACCTCGGCCGCGCCCATGCCGGGCGGCGACTACACCTGTCTCAACCCTGCCGGTGCAGGCGAGGACGCGATGTTCGGCGGTGTCGTCCCGCTCGACTTCGACCCGACCGGGGCTGTCTCGGGGGCGTACTGGCTGGCGTACTTCGAGGTGGCCGACGTGGACGCCACCGTCGCGAAGGCGCTGGAGACGGGCGGCAAGGTCACCATGCCGGCCACCAGCATGGAGGGCGTCGGCCGCATGGCCCAGCTCACCGACCCGCACGGCGCCCGCTTCGCGATCATCACGAGCGAGCCGCCGCAGGGCTGACGGGGCCCCGGGCCGGGGAGTCGGCGAGCGCGTCCTACGCCGACTGACGGGTACGGGCACGCGTACCGGCACCGGAAGCAGCACCGGCACCGGCACGGCTCACGCGGAGGCGCGGTGGACCAGTGTGGTCGGCAGGATCACACTGGACGGCGCGCCTCCGATGCCGTCCCGGACCCCCCGGCGGTCGAGCCCGCGCAGCAGCAGGCGGGCCATCAACCGGCCCATCTCCTCTATGTCCTGACGGACCGTCGTGAGCGGCGGCTCGGTCTGCTCGGCGACCGGAAGCATGTCGTCGAAACCGATCATCGCCACGTCCTCGGGCACCCGCAGTCCCTCTTCTCGCAGCACCTTCAGAGCGCCGTAGGCGGTGAGGTCGTTGGCGGCGAACACGGCGTCCACGTCGGGGCAGTTGTCGAGGAGTTCCCGCATCGCGCGCTCGCCGCCGCCCGGGGTGAAGTCGCTCTCGACGATGAGCCGCGGATCGACGTCGACCATGACGTCCCGGAACCCGTCGAGCCGGTCCACCGCGGACGTCTGGTCGAGCGCGCCGGTGATGTGCGCGATCCGGGTGCGGCCCAGGCCGACGAGATGCCGTACGGCCTCGCGGGCGCCGCCCCGGTTGTCGCAGTCGACGTACACCGTGGGTCCGAAGGCGCGTGTCCCCTCGCTCCAGGAGGGCCGGCCGCCGAACACCGTGGGGACACCGGCGCGTTGGATCAGTCCGGGCAGCGGGTCGTCGAGGTGCAGGGAGAAGACGAGCGCGCCGTCCACATGGCCGCCGGCGAGATAGCGGCCGACGCGGGCGTGGTCGTCGCGGCCTTCGGTGAGGAGCAGTACGAGTTGGGAGTCGTGGGCAGTCAACTCCTTGCTGATACCCCTGAGTTGCATGGCGAAGAAGGGGTCGGCGAAGACGCGGGTCTCCGGTTCGGCGATCACCACGGCGATGGCGTCGTGCCGCTTCGTCACCAGGCTCCGGGCGGCCTGGTTGGGGACGTACCCGAGTTCCTCCACGGCCTGCCGGACCCGCTCGACGAGGGATTCCCGCACCCCGTCCCCGCCGTTGACCACCCGGGAAACGGTGGCCCGCGACACCCCCGCCCGCGCGGCCACGGCCTCCAGCGTGGGACGCGGTGCTGTCTCGGTCACTTGTGGACCCCCCTCGATGATGCGGATCAGGATAGCCGCGGCCGAACCGGACGGTGAGAGCGCTCCCAGGTCGGCGGAATCCGCTTGCCGGAGAGTGGTTCACCCCAACAGATCCACCCGCCGCCCCATCCCGTCCCGCTCCGCCCGCTCGTACGCCAGCCATGCCAGCGCCAGGTCCTGCCAGGGCAGGCCGACGGGGGCGTAGACGGAACGCGCGCCGGTATCCGTCCGTCCCGGATGGTCGCCGCGCAGTACGTCGCCGAGCGTGGTGTCGATGTCCGTCGGGGTCAACGCGCCCACGGACTCGACCAGTTGGCGGTCGTCGACGACGACGAGGGCAGCGTCCAGCAGGTCGGCGGCGAGTTCCCGCTTGCCCGGCTCGTCGGCGCCCAGGCTGGTGAGGTGCTGTCCCGCCCGGGTGTCCGCGAGGGACAGCAGCGGGGTGCGGGACCAGGTCGCCAGCAGGACGATGTCGGCGGCCGCGGCGATCTCCTTCGGCGAGCCCAGTACCCGGCCGCCGTGCTGTGCGGCGAACTCGGTCGCGCGGTCCAAGTCCGTCTCGTGGACGAGGAGTTCGCCGTGCGGCCGGAGCGCGCCCAGGCCCCGTACCATCAACTCGGCCTGCGCGCCCGCGCCGATCACCCCGACCACCGCATCCTCCGCCGAGCCCGCGAGGGCATGCGTGCCCAGGGCGGCAGCAAGTCCCGTGCGCCACGCGGTCACCGTCGCCGAGTCCAGCAGGGCGAGCAACTCGCCGTCCACACCGCTGTGCAGGCAGAGCACGCCCCTCAACGCGGGCCGCGCGTCGGGGAACTTGGCGTTGACCTTCACCGTGTAGGCCTCGATGCCGGGCAGCAGTCCGGGCATCAGCGCGGTGGCCGTACCGGGGAACGGCAGGTCGGTGCGCACCCGTTGGCCCGGGATCGCCACCGCGGCTCCCACGGCGAGGAATCCGGCACGCAGCGCGGCGAGGCAGGACAAGGGTTCCAGCAGGGTGCCGAGGACGCTCCGGGTCAGCAGGCGGGTCATGCGCTCATGATCCGTCAGGGGTGGCGTCCGCGGCGGAACCGGTGGCGGAGTCACCGGCGGCATCTGGTCCGGTGGCCGCCTTCTTCGCCCTGCTCGGCTGCACCCTCTTCGGCTCCCCCGGCATCTTCGGGTACTCCGGCGGATACGGCAGATCTCCCAGCCCGTGGTCGTGTTCGTCGCGGCGGGCCAGTTCGAGGAGGGCGTCCAGGGAGTAGCGGTGATCGTCCATGTCGGCGTGCACGTCGCCGAGTTCGGCGAAACGCGCCGGCATGGTCGCGAGGTCGAAGTCCCGGGGGTGCGCGGTACCGACCTCGTCCCAGCGCAGGGGCGCCGAGACGGGGGCGTGCGGGCGGGGTCGTACGGAATAGGCGGAGGCGATGGTGCGGTCGCGGGCGGTCTGGTTGTAGTCGACGAAGATGCGCTCGCCGCGCTCCTCCTTCCACCACTTGATCGTCACCTGGTCGGGCATCCGGCGTTCCAGCTCCCGGCCGACCGCGATCGCCGCGCGGCGGACCTGGGTGAAGGTCCAGCGCGGTTCGATCGGTACGAAGACGTGCAGTCCGCGTCCGCCGGAGGTCTTGGGGAAGCCCCGCAGACCGCCGAACTCGTCGAGTACGGCGCGTAGTTCGTGGGCGGCGCGGACCGCGTCGTCGTAGTCGGTGCCGGGCTGCGGGTCGAGGTCGATGCGGAGTTCGTCGGGGCTGTCGACGTCGTCGCGGCGCACCGGCCAGGGGTGGAAGGTGAGCGTGCCGTACTGGGCGGCCCACAGGACGGCGGCCTGTTCGGTGGGGCACATCTCGTCGGCGCTGCGTCCGCTGGGGAAGGTGATGTGGGCTGTCGGGATCCAGTCGGGCATGTTCTTGGGCGCCCGCTTCTGGAAGAAGTTCTCGCCCTCGACCCCGTCCGGATAGCGCTCCAGGGTGGTGGGGCGGTCGCGCAGGGCGCGCAGGATCCCGGGACCGACCGCGATGTAGTACCGGGCGAGGTCCAGCTTGGTGAAGCCGCGCTCCGGGAAGAAGATCTTGCCGGGACTGGACAGCCGTACGGTCCGGCCGCCCGCCTCCAGTTCCACCGCTTCGCCCATGCGAGCCACCGTAGGCCCGACGCACAGACATCGCACACCGGGCGACAAGCGACGGACGAGCGCAGAATCGGAACCATGGATCTGCCGGTGATGCCGCCCGTGAAGCCCATGCTCGCCAAGTCGGTGGCGAGGATTCCGCCGGGCATGCACTACGAGGCGAAGTGGGACGGCTTCCGGGCGATCGTGTTCCGTGACGGCGCGGAGGTCGAGCTGGGCAGCCGTACCGGAAAGCCGCTGACCAGGTACTTTCCCGAACTCGTCGCGGCGCTGAAGGACCGGGTGCCCGAGCGGTGCGTGCTGGACGGCGAGATCGTGATCGCGCGGGACGGCCGGCTCGACTTCGACGCGTTGACCGAGCGCATCCATCCGGCCGATTCGCGGGTGCGGACGCTGGCCGAGCGGACACCGGCCTCCTTCGTCGCCTTCGACCTGCTGGCCCTGGCCGACGAGTCGCTGCTGGACGTCCCGCTCGGCGACCGCAGAGCACTCCTCGCCCTGGCGCTGTCCGGCGCGACCGCGCCCGTGCATCTGGCACCCGCGACCACCGACATCGAGGTGGCGCAGCGGTGGTTCGAGCAGTACGAGGGCGCCGGGCTCGACGGTGTCGTGGCCAAGCCGCTGGACCTGCGCTACCGCCAGGACGAGCGCGCGATGTTCAAGATCAAGCACGAGCGGACCGCGGACGCCGTCGTCGCGGGTTACCGCCTCCACAAGAGCGGCCCCGTCGTGGGCTCGCTCCTTCTCGGCCTCTACGACGATCAGGGCGCCCTTCAGCACGTGGGGGTGTCCGCCGCCTTCACCATGAAGCGCCGAGCCGAACTCGTCGACGAGCTGGCGCCGCTGCGCATGGACGACCCGACCGGGCACCCGTGGGCAGCCTGGGCGGAGGAGGCCGCGCACGAGTCGGCCCGGTTGCCGGGCGCCCCGAGCCGCTGGTCGGGCAAGAAGGACCTCTCCTGGGTGCCGCTCAGACCGGAACGGGTGGCCGAGGTGGCGTACGACCACATGGAGAACGGCGCACGCTTCCGGCACACGGCGCGCTTCCGCCGCTGGCGCCCGGACCGCACGCCCGAGAGCTGCACGTACGCACAGCTGGAGGAGCCGGTCCGCTACGACCTCGCGGAGATCCTCGGCCCGCCGGACTGACCCCTTCCGGATCTTCCGGTGGGCTGATCGGCCCATTCGACGCGCACAAACACAACCGAGCGGGTATGGCCACCAATGAACTTATAAGCGCACAATCGAAAACACAGATTTGGTGGCAACGGTGGGCATGGGACAAAGGGCGCCCCGGCGTCGCGGCGCGAGAAGAGCGGCGCTGCTGGCCGCCACGTTGACGGCCTCCCTCGCGGTGGGCTGCACGGCACATCACGGCAGCCCCGTCGACGACGGTCGCGGACAGAGTCTGCCCCCTACGCAGAGCCCGGCCCAGAGCCCGAGCGCCGACGGCACGGTCGCCCCCGCCGCCGGTCCGGTGCTCGCGGTGAAGATCGACAACGTGCGCGCGGCCCGCCCGCAGACGGGTCTGGACGCGGCGGACATCGTGTACGCGGAGCAGGTCGAGGGCGGACTGAGCCGGCTGATGGCGGTGTTCGCCACCAAGCTGCCCAAGTCCGTCGGGCCGGTGCGCAGCGCCCGCGTCTCCGACCTGGAGCTGCTGCGCCAGTTCGACGACCCGACGCTCGCCTTCTCCGGGGCGCAGCACAAGCTCCTGCCGCTGATCGCCAAAGCACCGCTGCGATCGGCGTCACCCGACGAGGTGTCCAGCGCCTACTACCGGGGCGTCGACAAGTCCGCCCCGCACAACCTCTACCTCCACCCGAACAAACTGCTCTCCTCCGCACCCGGAGCGGCGGCCCTGACGACCGGCTTCCACTACGGCGCGGCCCCTACGGGCGGCAAGGCCACCGCCTCCCGCACCGTGCGCTACCCGGCGGCCCGCTTCACCTTCACCTGGTCCGGAACCAAGCACCGCTGGCTGGTCACCGAGGACGGCACACCCACCGTGCTGACCAACGGCAAGCGGGTCGCCCCGGCGACGGTCGTCGTGCAGTACGTCAAGATCCGCAAGTCCAAGTACCACGACGTCCTCGGCAACAACACGCCGTACACCGAGACGATCGGTTCCGGAAAGGCGGACGTACTGCGGGACGGCCGTACGTACAGCGTCGACTGGAAGCGGCAGAAGGCCACGGACGGAACCGAGTTCACCACCTCTGACGGCGAGCCCATGAACTTCGCGAAGGGCCAGGTGTGGGTGGTGTTCGCCAAGTCCTGAACACGGCTGGCTGAGGCGCGCCCCTTTAGGGGCGCGGGGAACTGCGCGGCCAGCCCCCACCGACCCGCAGACAACGAACGGCCCAAGCAGCGGAGCGCTACCGCTGCACGGCGAGGGGCTCCCCCGGATTGCGGAGCCCCTCCGCCGCATCCGAGACCCGTTGGATGAGGTCGAAAAAGACGGCCTGCTCATCGGCGGAGAGCGGAGCCAGAAAAACCTGGTTCATCCGGGCCGTGCGCACGATCAGCTTCCGGTGAACGCGTGCGCCGTCGTCGGTGAGGCGCAGCAGGAACCGGCGGCCGTCCTGCGGGTCCCGCACCTTGTCGAGGAGCCCGCGCCTGATCAGCCGGCTGATCACCTCCGCGATGGTCGACCGGTCCAGGCCCACCCGCTCCCCCGCCGTGCGCTGGTCGAGCCCCGGCTCGTCGACGAGCGCGTTGAGCACCGCGAACTGCGGGGAGGTGGTCTCCTCGGAGACCATGGTGTTCCACAGCAGATAGTGCGCCTGCTGCAGTCGCCGGGCGAGGTGCCCGGGATGGGTGGTGAGGTCCACCGCGGCCATGTGCCCTCCCGACGTCATATTCATCCGTGCACTGAACGATACCTGGACGCCCTCCGGCGGAGTCCAGCCTTGTGCACGGTCTTGACCACGTACTTCTCCGAGGTCTTGACGGGGAGCCCCCACAGTGGCAGCGTGAAGGAAACTTCACCGAAATGCTCAGTGCCCTGACTAACTGCTGACCGGGTGCTCGAACGGGACGGAGCTTCACGGATGGACAAGGTGGTCGCCACAGCCGATGAGGCCGTGGCCGATGTGCCGGACGGGGCGACCCTCGCCGTCGGCGGCTTCGGGCTGAGCGGTGTGCCGAACGTGCTGATCCAGGCCCTCTACGACCGCGGCGTCAGCGCCCTGGGTGTGGTCTCCAACAACTGCGGGGCGATGGAGTCCGGCCTCGCCGTCCTCCTCTCCGCCGGACGGATCGCGCGCGTGACCGGCTCCTACATCGGCTCCAACAAGGAGTTCGCCCGCCAGTACCTCGCCGGGGAACTGGAGGTCGAGATGATCCCCCAGGGCACCCTCGCCGAACGCCTGCGCGCCGGCGGGGCGGGCATCCCCGCCTTCTACACCCCGGCAGGGGTCGGCACCCAGGTCGCCGAGGGCGGACTGCCCTGGCGCTACGACGGCTCCGGCGGCGTCACGCTCGCCTCCCCGGCGAAGGAGGTGCGGGAGTTCGACGGCACCGAGTACGTCCTGGAGCGCGGCATCCGCACCGACTTCGCACTGGTGCGGGCGGCGAAGGGCGACCGGCACGGCAACCTCGTCTTCAACAAGTCCACCCGGAACTTCAACCCCCTCGCGGCGATGGCGGGCAAGGTGACGATCGCCGAGGTGGAGGAGCTGGTCGAGCCCGGCGAGATCGACCCGGACGCGGTGCACCTGCCCGGGATCTTCGTGCAGCGGGTGGTGGCCCTCACCCCCGAGCAGGCCGCCGACAAGCGGATCGAGCAGCGGACGGTGAGCAGCTGATGGCCTGGACACGCGAGGAGATGGCGGCCCGCGCGGCGCGCGAACTTCAGGACGGGCAGTACGTCAATCTCGGCATCGGTCTGCCGACCCTGATCCCCAACTACCTCCCGCCGGGCGTCGAGGTGATCCTCGAATCCGAGAACGGCATCCTGGGCACCGGCCCCTATCCCACCGAGGACCAGGTCGACCCGGATCTGATCAACGCCGGCAAGGAGACCGTGACGGTCCTGCCGGGCGCCTCCTTCTTCGACTCCGCGCTCTCCTTCGGGATGATCCGGGGCGGGCACATCGACGTCGCCGTGCTGGGCGCGATGCAGGTGTCGGCGGGCGGTGACCTGGCGAACTGGGCGATCCCCGGGAAGATGATCACCGGGATCGGCGGGGCGATGGACCTCGTGCACGGCGCCCGCACGGTCATCGTCGTCATGACCCATGTGGCCAAGGACGGCTCCCCGAAGATCCTCCAGGAGTGCGCGCTGCCGCTCACAGGCAAGGCGTGTGTGAACCGAGTCATCACCGATCTCGGCGTGATCGACGTGTCGCCCGAAGGCCTGGTGTTGATCGAGACCGCGCCCGGTGTGGGCGTCGAGGAGATCGTCGCCAAGACCGACGCGAAACTCACCGTCACGGAAGGTCTGCTGTGAACCCGGTTTACATCGTCGACGCCGTCCGCACCCCCATCGGCAGGTACAGCGGAGGGCTCGCGTCCGTCCGCCCCGACGACCTCGCCGCCCACGCCATCCGCGAACTCCTCGCCCGCACCCCGGACCTGGACCCCTCCCGCATCGAGGACGTCTACTTCGGCAACGCCAACGGCGCCGGCGAGGAGAACCGCAACGTCGGCCGCATGGCAGCCCTCCTCGCGGGCCTGCCCACCTCCGTACCGGGCGTGACGGTCAACCGGCTGTGCGCCTCCGGCCTCGAAGCGGTCATCCAGGCGGCCCGCGCGATCGCGGTCGGGGACGCCTCCATCGCCGTAGCCGGTGGTGTGGAGTCGATGACCCGCGCGCCGTACGTCCTGCCCAAGTCGGACCGGCCCTTCCCCGCCGGGCACACCGAGTTGTACTCGACCACGCTCGGCTGGCGCATGGTGAACCCGGCCATGAACCCGGAGTGGACCATCCCGCTCGGTGAGAGTGCGGAGTTGATCGCCGACAAGCACAAGATCGGCCGCGAGCAGCAGGACGAGTTCGCGCTCGCGAGTCACCACAAGGCGGCCCAGGCGCAGGCCGCCGGCCTCTTCGACGGCGAGATCGCGCCCGTGTCGATCCCGCAGCGCAAGGGCGACCCGGTCGTCTTCGGCGTCGACGAGTCCGTACGGGCGGACGCGTCCCTCGCCGCCATGGCCAAGCTCAAGCCGTCGTTCCGCACGGAGAACGGGACGGTGACCGCCGGCAACGCGTCCCCGCTCAACGACGGTGCCGCAGCTCTGCTGTTGGTCGACGAGGAAGGGCTCAAGGCGACCGGACGGCAGCCCCTCGCCCGGGTCTCCGCCACCGGTGTCTCGGCGATCGACCCGCAGTACTTCGGACTCGCCCCCGTCGAGGCCGTCAACCGCGCACTCACCAAGGCGGGCAAGGGATTTGACGACCTGTCAGTCCTCGAACTGAACGAGGCCTTCGCCGCGCAGGTGCTCGGATGTGTCGCCGAGTGGCCCGAGTTCGACCCCGCGATCCTCAACCCGCAGGGCGGCGCCATCGCCCTCGGTCACCCGCTCGGCGCCTCCGGTGCCCGGCTCGCCGGCACTGTCGCCCACCAACTCGCCCGCAAGGGCACGGGAGTTGGAGTCGCCACCCTTTGCATCGGCGTAGGTCAGGGCCTGGCCCTCGTCCTCGAACGGTAGGAACCCGAACGGTAGGAACCCCCATGGCTCTCACCCAGCACGACATCGACCTCGAAATAGCGGCCGAGCACGCGACGTACGAGAAGCGGGTCGCCGACGGCGCGCCGGTCGAGCACCACCCGCGCCGCGACTACGCCCCGTACCGCTCCTCGCTGCTGCGCCACCCGAAACAGCCGCCGGTCACCATCGACGTCTCGAAGGACCCGGAGCTGGTGGAGCTGGCCTCGCCCGCGTTCGGCGAGCGGGACATCACGGAGATCGACAACGACCTGACGCGGCAGCACAACGGCGAGCCGATCGGTGAGCGGATCACCGTCTCCGGGCGGCTGCTGGACCGGGACGGGCGTCCGGTCCGCGGCCAGCTGGTGGAGATCTGGCAGGCGAACTCGGCCGGCCGCTACGCGCACCAGCGCGAGCAGCACGACGCCCCGCTGGACCCCAACTTCACCGGTGTGGGGCGCACGTTGACCGACGACGACGGCGGCTACCACTTCACCACCGTCCAGCCGGGCCCCTACCCCTGGCGCAACCACGTCAACGCCTGGCGCCCGGCGCACATCCACTTCTCGATGTTCGGCACGGCGTTCACGCAGCGGCTCGTGACGCAGATGTACTTCCCGAGCGACCCGCTGTTCCCGTACGACCCGATCATCCAGTCGGTGACGGACGACGCGGCCCGGCAGCGCCTCGTCGCGACGTACGACCACGGCTTGTCGGTGCCCGAGTTCTCGATGGGCTACCACTGGGACATCGTGCTCGACGGCCCGCACGCCACCTGGATCGAAGAAGGACGCTGACCCGCCATGACGAAGATCGACACGAGCCGTCCGGAGTCCGTGCTGCCGACCCCGTCGCACACGGTCGGCCCCTTCTACGGATACGCGCTGCCGTTCCCCGGCGGCGGTGACATCGCGCCGGTCGGCCACCCGGACACGATCACCGTCCAGGGCTACATCTACGACGGCGAGGGCAAGCCGCTGCCGGACGCCTTCGTCGAGCTGTGGGGGCCCGACCCCGAGGGCAACGTCTCCACTACCGACGGCTCGATCCGGCGCGACCCGGCCAGCGGCGGCTATCTCGGCCGTAACGGCGTGGAGTTCACCGGCTGGGGCCGCATCCAGACCGACGCCAACGGCCACTGGTACGCACGGACGCTGCGACCGGGCGCGCGCGGCCGGAGCGCCCCGTACCTCTCCGCATGCGTCTTCGCGCGCGGACTGCTGGTGCACCTCTTCACCCGGATCTATCTCCCGGGCGACGAGGCCGCGCTCGCCGCGGACCCGCTGCTGTCCGGGCTGGACGCGGCGCGGCGCGACACGTTGATCGCACAGGACGACGGCAGGGGCACATACCGTTTCGACATCCGCCTTCAGGGCGAAGGCGAAACGGTCTTCCTGGAGTTCCAGTGACAGCTGCCGACCCGTCGGACACCGGCCTGCTCGCCCCCGGGTGGGCCGGCTCCCCCGCCGCGTCCGCGACGAGCGACACCGCGTATCTACGGGCCCTGCTCGACGCGGAGTCCGCCCTCACCCGCGCCCAGGCCACCCTCGGACTCGCACCCGCCGAGGCGGCGACGGCGGTGACGGCCGCGGCGGACGTGGAGCGTTTCGACGTACGGTCCCTCGCGGAGCGCGCCCGAGCCGGCGGAAACCCGGTGATCCCCCTGGTCGCGGACCTGACGAAGGCGGTCGGCGGGGAGTACGGCCCGTACGTCCACCGGGGCGCGACAAGCCAGGACATCATGGACACCGCGACGATGCTGGTCGCGTCCCGCACCCTGGACCTGGTGCTGACGGACCTGGCCCGCACGGAGCACGCGCTCTCTCAACTGGCCGCCGCTCACCGTGACACCGCGATGCCCGGCCGGACGCTCACCCAGCACGCCGTGCCGACGACCTTCGGGCTGAAGGCCGCCGGGTGGCGGTCGCTGGTGCTCGACGCGCGGGATCGCGTACGGGTGGTGAGGGATACGCTGCCTGTCCAACTCGGGGGCGCGGCAGGCACGTTGGCCGCCTTCACCGCGTACGGCGCCGAGGACGCGCTCGCGTTGCCGGACGCGTACGCCCGTGAACTCGGCCTGACCGCACCGCTGTTGCCCTGGCACACGCTCCGGACGCCGATCGCCGATCTCGCCGGGTGCCTGGCCTTCGCGGCGGGCGCGCTGGGCAAGGTCGCCGCCGACGTACTCGTCCTGTGCCGTACGGAGATCGCCGAGGTCTCCGAGGGCAGCGGCGGCGGTTCGTCGGCGATGCCGCACAAGGCGAATCCCGTACGGTCCACGCTGATCGCCGCCGCCGCACGGCGGGCGCCGCAGCTCGCGGCCGTCCTCCACGGCTCACTGGTCGCCGAGGAGGAGCGGCCGGCCGGGGCCTGGCACGCCGAGTGGGAACCGTTGCGGGAGCTGCTGCGGCTGGTCGGCGGGGCCGTACGCGATGCCGCCGAGCTGACCGAGGGGCTGCGGGTGCACCCGGACGTGATGCGTGAACACCTGGATCTCACCCATGGGTTGATCGTCTCCGAGCGGCTGTCCGCCGAACTGGCGCCGCTGCTGGGCAGGGCCCGGGCGAAGGAGCTGCTCACGGAGGTGGCCCGGCGGACGTACGCGGAGAGCCGTCCGTTGGCCGAACTTCTCGCCGGTGAGCCGGAGTTGAAGGGCCTCGACCTCTCCGCGCTGACCGACCCCGCCCGTTACACGGGTTCCGCCGGAGCCCTCACCGACCGTGCGTTGGAGCGACGTTGACCGAGAAACTCCTCAACTTCCGTGCCGAGGGCCCCGATTCCGCTCCCCCGCTGCTGCTCGGGCCCTCGCTGGGCACGTCGTACGGCCTCTGGGACAAGGTCGCGCCCGAACTCTCCGTCACCCACCGGGTGATCCGCTGGGACCTGCCCGGGCACGGCGGTTCGGCACCCGGTCTGATCGGTCCCGGGGCGACCGTCGGAGACCTGGCCGACCTGGTGCTCGCGCTCGCGGACTCCCTCGGGATCGAGCAATTCGCCTACGCGGGCGTGTCGTTGGGGGGTGCGGTCGGGCTGGATCTCGCGGTGCGTCACCCCGAGCGGGTCTCGTCGCTCGCCGTCATCTGTTCCTCGGCCCACTTCAACGGGTCGAAGCCGTGGGAGGAACGGGCCGCGCGGGTGCGGAACGAGGGGCTGGGCTGGCTCGTCGAGAGCGCCGACTCCCGTTGGTTCACGCCCGGGTTCACCGTGCCGGAGCTGGTGGCCGACCAGCGCGACGCCGACCCGGCCGCGTACGCCGCGTGCTGTGACGCGCTGGCCGCGTACGACCTGCGGTCGCGGCTGTCCGAGATCAGCGCGCGGACGCTGGTGATCGCGGGGCGCGAGGACCCGGCGACCCCGCCCGCGCATCTGCGAGAGATCGCGGACGCGGTGGCGGGCTCGGCCCTCGTGGAGATCCCGGGTGCCTCGCACCTCGCGCCCGCGCAGTGCCCGGAGGCCGTCCTCACCGCGCTGCGCGCGCATCTCGGCGGGGGTGCGAAGCGGGGGATGGAGGTGCGCCGTGAGGTGCTCGGCGACACCCACGTGGACCGGGCGCAGGCTCGGCAGACGCCGTTCACCGCGCGGTTCCAGGACTTCATCTCACGGTACGCGTGGGGGGAGATCTGGACCGATCCGACGTTGTCGCGGCGCGAGCGGAGCATGGTCACGCTTACGGCGTTGATCGCGCACGGCCACTACGACGAACTCGCCATGCATGTCCGGGCGGCCCGCCGCAACGGCCTCACGCCGGAGGAGATCGGCGCGGTGCTGTTGCAGAGTGCTGTGTATTGCGGGGTGCCTGCGGCGAACTCGGCGTTTGCTGTGGCTCAGCGGGTGTTGGAGGAAGACGGCGACTAAGGGGGTGGGGGTGCTTGTTGTGTGTCGGCTGCGGCTGCGTCGTGGCTGGTCGCGCAGTTCCCCGCGCCCCTTAAAGACGCAGGCCGACCCGAGTTTTAAAAGAACGCAGGCCAGCCAAAGTTCTTAGGGGCACGAGGAACAGCGGGCTCCTTGAAATCGCAGGCGAGCCCATGCTTTTAGGGGCGCGGGGAACTGCGCGACCAGCCCCCACCGGCCCGCGGGCAAGCGACAACTCAACGCAGCCCCCTCCCCGTCTCCAACACCTCCCGCGCCTGAGTCACCAGACCGTCCGCCCCGCACGAACGCGCAAGCGTCAGGCCCCTGTTGATCTCCGCCACCGACCGCGCGGCGATGCCGTACTCGACCCGCGCAGCCGCATGCTCGTACTGGCAGGGTGAGGACTCCAGGTAAGCGACAGCCTGCGCAGCGAGGCGTACCGCGCGCTGCCCCGTTTCGAGCGCCGCCGCGCAGCGGAGCGCCTCGCCGATCGCCGTGTCCGTGCCGAAGTGTTCGGCCTGGCGGCGGGCGTCGGAGGCGAGTTGGGCCGCGCGGGTCGGGTCCTCGACGGCGAGCGCGCGGGCGAGGTCGACGGCCCAGGGCACGAGGACCGGGTTGTGGTGGCCGCGTACGGTCGCCGCCTTCGCGGCCTGTTCCAGTTCGTTGATGCCGTCCTTCGTGTTGCCGACGGCGAGCAGCAGCCGGCCGCGCACGCAGCGCGGGTCGGGCAGCACGATGGTGGACGGGTACGGCGGTGCGAAGCCGTACTGTTCGGCGGTCGCCCAGGCCTCCTCGACATGGCCGCGGGCGAGCAGGGTGTCGACCAGGTTGCAGGTGGCCGACCAGTACAGGGGCAGTCCGCGGCCGACGCGCTCGGCGAGGCGCAGGGACTCGCGGAGCGAGGTCTCGGCCTCGCGGAGGCGGCCGCGCCTGCGGTGGCCGAGGCCGATGTAGGCGTGCGCCAGGGAGAGATGGCCGCCGCTCCAGCCGGCGGACACGTAGGCGCGCAGGGCTTCGTTGTACAGGCTCTCCGCGCGGTCCAGGCGGTCCGTGTAGGCGTACGCGCTGGCCAGCATCATGAGGATCTCAATGCCCCACTCGGTGTCGGTCCAGCCGAGTCCGGGGGCGAGCCGTCCGTTGACGAGGGCGCGGTCGCAGACCTCGACGACCTCCTCGGCGTTCTCGCCGTGGGTCATGGCGTCGAAGCCGCGCAGGATCAGCAGGGCCCGCTCGGAGTTGTCCCGGCCGGCGCAGGTGCCGGCGAGTGCGGCGAGCCGCTCGGAGCGTCCCGGGGAGATGCCCTCGCCCGCGTGGATGCCCTCCCACATGAACTGCACGGCCTGGAGCCGCATCCGGGCGGCGCCCGGTTCGTACCGGGCGGCCTCCGCCTCGACGGTGCGGACGGCCTCCTCCAGTTGGTTGTTGTGGAGCAGTGCCTGGGATAGCCGGAAAACGGCGTCCACGCGTGCGTGGCCGTCGAGGCCGGGCATGCCGAGGGCGGTCTGGAGGTGGCCGATGGTGGTGGCGGGCGCGGTGAGCAGGGTGGCGCAGCCCAGTTCGAAGAGCACGTGCGCGTGGGTCTCGGGGAGCGGCGGCTCCAGGAGGGCGCGCTCCAGGCAGCGGCGGGCGGCGTCGGGGGCGCCGATGGAGAGGTGTTCGCGGGCCGCCTCGCGCAGCTGCTCGACGAGTTCCTGGTCGTCGTCCGGGTGCACCTTGAGGAGGTGCCGTGAGGCGGCGGCCGCGCCGAGCCCGGAGTCGGTGACGACCTGGGCGGCGATGCCGTGCATGGCTGTGCGCACACCGCCCGGGATGGAGTCGTAGACGTCGCTCGCGATCAGCGGGTGGACGAACTCCAGCTCGCCCGCGCCGGCTTGGGACGCGGCGGGGTCGGGCGCGGTGAGGATGCGGTCGGTGCGCAGCAGCTCGGCGCAGCGGCCCGCCTCGTCGCGGCTCATGGTGGCGAGCTTGGCGACCAGGTTCACGGAGATGCCGGTGCCGAGGATGGCGGCGGCCCAGGCGAACCGGGTGGCTTCGAAGCCCAGGTCGTCGAGGCGGGCGAGCAGTCCGCCGCCGCGCGCGGAGCGGTTGAGCTCGCGCAGTTCGGCGGCCGAGTCCTCGACGGGGGCGAGGCCGCTGTCCTTCACCTTGGCGAGGAGTTCGACGGTCTCGTACGGGTTGCCGTCGGTGACCGCCCACACCTCGCGGCAGAACGCGCCGTCGGCGTGCGGGCCGAGGGTGGCGCGGGTGAGCCCCGCGGTGGCCGGCGGGGTGAGGGAGTTCAGGACGGTGGCCGGCGGGCCCGCGGCTTCGGCGATCGTGTCCAGGTGGCGGGCGCTCTCACCGCTGACCTCACCGGGCCTGCTGGCGACGACGAGCAGGACGGACAGGTCGTCGAGGCGCTCGGCGAACGCGGCGAGCCAGCGCAGGGTCTCCTGGTCGGCCCAGTGGGCGTCGTCGACGATCAGGACCAGGGGCCAGACGCGCTTGGCGAGCCGGCGCACCGCGGCGACCAGTCCGTCGCACACGCCCTGCGGGTCGGGCTGCCGCTCGCCGGGTTCGGTGACGCCGAGGGCGGGGCCCGCGATGTCGTACCAGTCGCCGAGGTACTCGCGGATCTCCTCGGGCATCAGCGAGATCAGGGCGGGCTGTAGCAACTGCCGTACGACGTTGAAGGGGACGGACCTGAGGGTCTCGCCGCCGCGGGCGTGCCAGACCGCGCAGCCGCGTGCCTCGGCGATACGGCGGGTCTCGGCCAGCAGCGCGGTCTTGCCGAACCCGGCCTCGCCGCGGACCATCAGCAGGCTGCCCGAGGACGACTCGTCGGCGCGCAGCCGGTCGATCGCCTCCGCGACACCGGCGACTTCCTCGTCGCGCTCCCAGAGGGAGGCCGAGGCGGCCTCCGGAGGCCGTTCCTCCGTCATCCCGATTACCTCCCCAGTAGCCCGAACGACGTACAGCCTTCGAGCCTAGCCGTCCGGGTGCCGAAGTGGAGGCCGGTCCGGGGAGCTGTTGCCGCATCGGGTGACGGCTGGGCCGACAGGCGTGACGAACAGTCAGAAGGTGCCGGAACAAAGCCACTTTCGATCAATCCCGTAACACTCCGGAGCATCGCTCACCAAGCCTGTGAATCAGCTCAAATCCGTTGCTCGGACAGCGAGTTGCGTGATCCAATTTGCCCGGCGGACGGCGTTGGCATGTGCGAATCAATGCGCCGGTCGTCCGGTCCGGAATCGGATCGCTCACCACACAACGGGGAATCAATCATGAACAAGAAGTGGGCCAGCGCTGCCCTCGTCACCGGCATGACGACGTCGGCACTCGTCGCGGTGCCGGCGACCCAGGCGTCCGCGGTCAACCACTGCACCGCGAACTCACACAAGATCACCTGGTCGAAGGTGGCCAAGCCGTGGGCGGTCACCCACCGGAAGGTCATCGAGAACTACACGGGCGGCACCGTCACCAAGACGTACAGCGTCGAGAGGGTCCTCACCATCGGGTCCTCCGTGACGTTCACCGCCGGGGCCAAGGTGAAGGCCGATGCCATCCTCGAAAGCCTCGAAGTGACCGCCGACCTGCAACTCCAGGTGTCCGGCTCGTATACCAACAAGCATGCGGAGAGCATCAGTTACAAGCTCTCCAAGAACGGCACCTATGTGATCTACTCCGGCACGCGGAAGGTCACGGGCAACTGGACCCGGTGGGCGTGCGACGGCATCGGCTACATCAAGACCGGCCAGCACGGAAAGGCCCAGAGCTGGACCGATGAGGTGGACGGCGGGGTGCGCTGCAACGCCACCGTCCCCAAGAGCAGCCTCGCCGCCGCGGTGAAGAAGAAGTACTGCTGATCCCGTCCGCCGCCCGGGCGGAGGCACTGCGGCCGGATCCTCTCATCCCCCTTTCACCGACGCCTCATACGGTAGGGGCATGACGCAGGTGACTCCCCCCGGGTGGTACCCCGATCCCGGGCAGACGAATGACGGTCCCGCCGCCGAGCGCTGGTGGGACGGCAAGGCATGGACGGACCGCACCCGCCCCGCCGGATCGGGTGCCGAATGGGGTCCCCCGACGGAGCCGCCGTACGGCGGGGCGTACCCGGCGTATCCGGCCACTCCCCCGGCCGCGCCGCGCCGCAATCTGCGCACGGGCATAGCCGTGGCGGTGGCCGTGGCGGTCCTCACGGCCATCGGTGTCGGTGCGTACGCGCTGTCCGACAACGGCAGCGGGACCGGAACCCAGGCCGGCAACCAGCAGGCGCCGAACGGACAGGGCGGCGTCGGCGGCCAGGGCGGTCCCGAGGGGCAGGGCGGCACGGGCGGTTCCGGTGGCACCGGCGGCCAGAGCGATCCGTTCGGCGGGTCCGGCGGTACGGGCGGTGCGACACCCGCGCCCAGCCAGTCGGCGGAACCGAAGGTGAAGGCCGGCGGCACCGTGACCGACTCGCTCGACGGCATCAGCTTCACCGTGCCGTCCGACTGGTACGGCCAGGCCATGGAGGGCGGCGCCCAGGTCAGCGCGAACGACACCTACAAGTGCCCCGGCGACACCACCCAGACCTGCTCCACCGGCGGTGCGTACTCGACCGCCGCCGTGGTCCTGGGCACCGCCGGCAGCACGGCCGAGGAGGTCGCCAAGGCGGACATCTCCGCCGCGGCCGAGCAGCAGTACGGCGGCAAGGTCTACGGCAGCATCACCTCCCACGAGGTCCTCGCCACCAAGGCCGTCACCGTGGCCGGCCAGAAGGGCTACCTGGTCCGCTGGAAGGCGATCACCAGCAAGGGCGCCGACGGCTATGTCGAGTCGCTCGCGTTCCCGTCGCCGGCCAGTGCCAGTCAGATCGTCGTGGTCCGCTTCGGTGTCGACGTGGGCCAGAAGCAGTCCGTCATCGACGAGATCACCTCGAACATCAAGGTGGCCTCGGGCAGCGACGGCGACGGACAGAAGATCTGACCCCCGCCGCAGACACGTCAACTCCCCGTGCACCAGTCGGCCGGGTGGGGCGCCTCTCCGCTCAAGAGGAACCCCACCCGGCCGGGGGGTGCGCGCCGCCCCCGTCCCCACGGTGCGGCGCGAGCAGGTCACCGTCCAGTCATCCCATGGACGGCGGCCTGGTTCTCAGGTGAGTCCGAGTGCGGGCAGCACCGCGGCCTCCACGAATCGGACCAGATAGTCGGGGTCGGCGTAACAGCCCTCCAGGACGGGACGGGCCCGCAGGACGCCGAAGATCTGGGCGGGGACGTACGGCAGGGCCGGATGGTCCGCCGGGATCTCGCCGCGTTCCACACCGCGGCGCAGGATGTCCTCCAGCGCGGCGATCTCGGGATGGACGAGCGCCTCGCGCACCGCCTGGGCGAGTTCGCTGTCCTGGATGACGGCGTGGCCCAGCGCCGAGACGAGTTTCGTGTCCTTCGCCGACCAGGCGCCCGCCGCCCGCGCGGCCTGGCGCAGGTCCTCCGCCAGGGAGCCCGTGTCGATGCCGGTGAAGTGCACCCGGCGGTTGGCGCGCAGTGCGGCCGCGACGAACTGGGGCTTGGTCCCCCACTGCCGGTAGAGCGTGGACTTGCTGCACCGGGTGCTGCTGGCGACGCCGTCCATGCTGACGGAGTCGTACCCGCATTCCCGGATCTGTTCGAGCACGGCGTCGAAGAACTCCCGCTCACGCTCGGGCGTGATCTTGGAGCGGCGCGAGGCGGCGACCGTGTCCGGTCCGTCCTCAGCCTGCGACGTCATGGCTCGTCTCCTCGCTCGGACCGCGGACTCGGGGCCCGCTCTCCAGTGTGTCTCGTTTCGCTATCGATACGCCAGTGTACCGGTACTCCGCCGTATCGGTACACGCGCGTATCGGTACACTGTCGTATCGGAACGAACTCGTACCGATGAGTTCGGGCCGCGAGCCGAGTCACAAACCCGGCCTGCACCACCACACGCACCACCGTCAGCGAAGGGGCCGGGGGATGAATGCCCGCACCGAGCCTGCAGAGAAGGGGACCAGCGCGATAGCGCGGCCTCCACTCGTCCGTGAGCTCCTGCTCGTCGCAGGGCTCTTCCTCGTCTACAAGTTCGGCCGCCAGCTGGCGACGGGCCACACCGGTGAGGCCCTGCACAACGCCCGGCGCGTGTGGGACCTGGAGCGGACCCTGCATCTCCCCGGCGAGGGCTCGGTGCAGTCGGTGCTGCTGCACGGCGACACCCTCGTGCACATCGCGAACACCTTCTACGCGACCGTCCACTTCCCGGCCACCGTGGCCTTCCTGGTCTGGCTGTACCTGCGGCGCCCCGCGCACTACGTCTGGGCCCGCCGGGTCCTGGCGACGGTCACTTCGGCCGCCCTGGTGCTGCCCTTCGTGTTCCCCCTCGCGCCCCCGCGCATGCTGGCCGCGACGGGCCTGATCGACACAGCCAAGGTCTACGGCCCCTCGGTGTACGGTCCGCCGACCAGCGACCACCTCTCGAACCAGTTCGCGGCGATGCCCTCGCTGCACTTCGGCTGGGCCCTGATGGTGGCGATCGGCCTGATCGTCGCGACCCGGTCGCGCTGGCGCTGGCTGTGGCTGCTGCATCCCCTGGTCACGTTGGTCGTGATCGTGGGCACGGCGAACCACTACTGGCTCGACGCGATCGTCGCCGCCGCCATGCTCGGTGTCGCCCTCGCGCTGATCCACCCGCCGCACCGCACGGCGAGCACGGCAGGACGCGGTCAGCCGGAACTCGCCCCCGAGAAGCGGCCGGTTCTCGTCGGAGCAAGCCGATGAACGCCACCCTCGTCGCCGTCGTCCTGTCCCTGTTCTCGGCCGTCGCCTACGCGGCCGCCGCCGTGGCCCAGGAACGGCTGGCCTCCCGCAACTCCGACGCCGGCATGATGCGGCTGCTCGCCACCGGATCCTGGTGGGGGACGGTCGTCCTGAACGCGTCGGCCGCGCTGCTGCACGTCGTGGCCCTGAAGTACGGCCCGCTGACCGTCGTACAGCCGCTGGGAGCCCTCACCCTCGTCGCCGCCGTCCCGATGGGCGCCCGCGTGGCCGGCCGCCGGGTCACCACGGTCGAGTGGCGCGGCACCGCCCTCACCCTGCTGGGCCTGTCGGCCCTGCTGGTCACGGCGTCCGGCCCGCAGCCCGACCAAGTACTCACCGTTCCCCAGGCGTTGGCGGTCGCGGGCACCACGTCCGCACTCATCGGCCTGCTGGCCCGCCGCGGTGCGAAGCCCGGTCTACGGCACGCTTCGGCGTCCGGTGTCGCCTCGGGTGTGGCCTCCGCGCTCACGCAGACCGTGACGGTCGCGGCGACGGACCGTTCGGGCCCGCTGCTGAGCATGCAGGTGGTCGGAGTCGCCCTGCTGGTCGCGGTGTTCGCGGCGGGCGGGCTGCTGCTCTCGCAGACCGCCTACCGGGGCGGTCTCGGTGCCCCGCTCGCGGTGGTGACCCTGGCGAACCCGGTGGCCGCCGCCGCGATCGGCCTCGCGCTGCTGGGCGAACGCCTCCAGGGCGGCGCGGCCGGCGTCCTGCTCGCGCTGACGGGAGCGGGAATCGCGTCCTGGGGCGTGGTCCTGCTGACCCGGGTGACACCCGCCGTACCGCTGACGCACGAGTACGACGACCACGATCATCCCGTGGCCGCCGTACTGGCGCTGGAGCCTCGATCGGCTTCCGCCGAACCGGCGTTGCTGCCCAGGCAGCCGGACCGGAAGTCCGCGCCGGGGCATCTCACCGCGCTCTGAGCGGGGTCAGCCGAGGCCGCGCGAGTCCTGCTTGAGCGCGGTGTCGACGGTCAGGGCCGTCGCCACCACCAGGCTCAGCAGCGGCTCGGGCAGCTGGTAGTGGATCTGGAGGACGTAGTTGTCCGCGGTCGTGAACATCGTCTTGGCGAGGCCTTCCCAGGTCTTGGTGATCCGGGCGACCTCGTTGTCCGCGTGGTCGACGATGGCGAAGTTCCACGCCCGCCAGTTCTCGGCCTTGATCGCGCCGATCTGCTGGCCGTCCACGTTCAGCGCGAAGTTGATCTTCCCGATCATGTTCTTCTGCACGATCTCGCCCACGGTCGAGCCGTCCGGACGGGACACGATCACCTTGGACTTCATGATCTTCGCCGGCCGGGTCAGCACCAACTGCGGCTGCCCGTAGGCGTCCCGGATCTCCAGCCGGTGGGTCATGAACTGGTCGAGGCTGGAGACGAAACGCAGCGCCTTCTTCAGCGCGCTCTGGCCTATCTCGCTGACCGAGCCGATCAGATTGCCGTTCTGATCCATGACCTTGTACTCGTTGGTCAGCTCGATCAGCTTGGCCTTCTGGTTCACCACGAGGACCGGCTCGGTGAACAGGCTGCCGCCGCCGGGGCCGCCCCCGGCGACCCCGGCCTGCTGCTGCACCTGCTGCTTCACCTGGCGCTGGGCCCGCGGATCAGGCCCCGCCTGCTGCTGCGGCACGGCCTGCGGCTGCTGTTGGGCGGCCTGGCCCTGCTGGTCCGCGTTGGTGTGCTCGGTCCACTTCGCGCCGTCCCAGTAGCGGAGGGTCTGGGGCGCTCCGTGCGGATCCGGGTACCAGCCTGCAGGTGTGTTCGAATGCGTGGTCACCGGGGCACACTACCGCGAGTGCCCCGGAAAACAACCGGTCTCACGAAGCCCCTCAAGCGGTCGCGATCGCCGGGTCGCTGACCCCCGGCCGGCCGTTCTCGACATGTCCGGCGAATCGCCGCAGGAACGTCGCGTCGCCGTCCGAGGTGACCGTCAGGTCGTACCACCGCTTGCTCGCGCCCAGGTCGAAGGTGTGCCGGACGGTGGCGCCCGTCCGCACCTTGAAGGTCTGGCTGCGGCCGCCGTAGCCATTGGCGACCCTCAACTGCACTGTGCCGGAGCCCTTGTTGGTGAAGATCAGCTCGGCGTCGTCGCCGCAGTTGCGGGCGGTGACCTCGGGTCCTGCGGTCTTGCCCGGGCCCTTGAAGACGCGCAGGAAGCCGTTCGGGCCGTGCACGGTCAGGTCGTAGGAGCCGTTCGAGTACGCCGAGTTCCAGGCGTCCGAGACGGACTTGCCGGCCTCGGTGGTGTAACTCCAGGGCCCGTCCGTGCGGTTGGCGGAGGTGACCAGGAAGTTGGCGCCCGCCTTCGGGCCGGAGGCGAAGGTGAGCGTGAACTTCCCGGCGGCCGTGTCGGCCGAACCGTCCACCGTGGCCGCGTACTTGAGCGGCCGGGCCGGGCGCAGTCCGCGCTCCTGCTTGGGCAGCACCGGGTTGGCGGGCGGGGTCGGCACGTAGTCGGGGTGGCGGTTGCCGTCGGGCGGCCGGTAGCCGTCGGTGGCCGGGAGCGGGACCTTCTTGGTGTCCTTGTGGGAGAAGTCGAACGCGGTGGTCAGGTCGCCGCAGATCGCGCGCCGCCAGGGCGAGATGTTGGGCTCGTGGACACCGAAGCGGCGTTCCATGAACCGGATGACCGAGGTGTGGTCGAAGGTCTCCGAGCAGACGTAACCGCCCTTGCTCCAGGGCGAGACGACGATCATCGGCACCCGCTGGCCGAGGCCGTAGGGACCGGCCGGGTTGGTGGCGTTGCCCTTGAAGAGGTCGGGGCCGACGTCGACGGTCGACTTGCCCTGCGCGGCCGAGCCCGGCGCGAACGGCGGGAGCAGGTGGTCGAAGAAGCCGTCGTTCTCGTCGTAGGTGATGAACAGGGCCGTCTTCGCCCACACCTCCGGGTCCGAGGTCAGCGCGTCCATGACCTGGGCGACGTACCAAGCGCCGTAGTTCGCGGGCCAGTTGGGGTGCTCGGTGAAGGCCTCGGGGGCGACGATCCAGGAGATCTCCGGCAGCTTGCCGCCCTTGACGTCGGCCTTCAGCTGGTCGAAGAAGCCCTCGCCCTTGCGGGCGTCGGTGCCGGTGCGGGCCTTGTCGTAGAGCGGGTCGCCGGGCTGGGCGTTCTGGAACTGCTTGAAGTACAGGAGCGAGTTGTCGCCGTAGTTGCCCCGGTAGGCGTCCTGGATCCAGCCCCAACTGCCGTTGGCGTCAAGGCCGTCGCCGACGTCCTGGTAGATCTTCCAGGAGACCCCGGCCTTCTCGAGACGCTCGGGGTAGGTCGTCCAGCTGTAGCCGGCCTCGTCGTTGCCGAGGACCGGGCCGCCGCCGACGCCGTCGTTGCCGGTGTAACCCGTCCACATGTAGTAGCGGTTGGGGTCGGTGGAGCCGATGAACGAGCAGTGGTACGCGTCGCAGATGGTGAAGGAGTCGGCGAGCGCGTAGTGGAACGGGATGTCCTCGCGGGTCAGGTACGCCATCGTCGTGGAGCCCTTGGACGGCACCCACTTGTCGTACTTGCCGCTGTCGAACGCGGCGTGCCCGTCGTTCCAGCCGTGCGGGAGGTCCTGGATGAACTGGAGGCCCAGGTCGTCGGCCTCGGGGCGGAACGGAAGGATGTCCTTCGTGCCGTCCGACTGGTACCAGACCGGTTTCCCGTCCTGCCGGGTCACGACCGGATGCGGATCGCCGAAGCCCCGGACGCCCCTGAGCGAGCCGAAGTAGTGGTCGAAGGACCGGTTCTCCTGCATCAGGACGACGATGTGCTCGACGTCCTCGATGCTCCCGGACCGGTGGTTCGCCGGGAGCGCGGCGGCACGCTCGATGCTGTTCGACAGTGCCGTGAACGCCGTGGTGGCACCCGCGAGTTGGAGAAAGCGACGCCTGTTGACTTCGGACATGCGTGAGGTACCTCTCATCCTGACGCGCGGCCGGCCGGAACATGGCGAAATGCGCGCGGTGCGAGTGTTCCAAGAGCAACAAACGTCAGGGAAGGGTCTGGTGGCGCCCATGTGAAAGTCGTCCGTACGTGCGGGGGTGAGCCCCTCAGCGCATGGAGTCCGGCGGTGGCAGGCGCATCCCCGCGAGGTCCGCCGGTACGGGGGTGTCCGGGCGGAAGAACGGTTCCGAGGGTCCGTCCTGGGCGTTGGCGGGCGCGTCCGTGAGCCGGAACCGGTCGCGCAGCCGGCCGTAGAAGTCCGTCGGGCGCAGGCGGACGAGGCGGACGCGCTGGGGGGCTCGGAAGACGCCGATCCAGTCGCCGGGGTCGAGGACGCCGCGGAGTTGGCCGTCGACGGTGACGATGGCCTGGCCGGAGTGGGGCAGGACGCGCAGGCCGACCGGTTCGTCGGGGGCGGCGATGACGCTGCGGTTGAACGTCATGTGCGGGGCGATCGGGGTGAAGACGAGGGCGTCCATGTGGGGCGAGAGGACGGGTCCGCCGGCGGCGAAGCTGTAGGCCGTGGAGCCGGTCGGGGTGGCGACGGCGAGCGCGTCGGCGGAGTAGGTCGCCAGCAGTCGGCCGGCCAGGTAGACGCCGACGCCCACCTGCCGGTCGCGGGCGAGTTTCTCCAGTACGACGTCGTTGAGCGCGGTGACGTCCAGCGCGCAGCCCCAGCCGCCGCCTTCCGTGGTCTCGGGCCGGATCTGCGGCGGCGGCAGGGCGGGACCGCGGCCGTAGCGCAGCAGGGCCTCCATCTCCTCCGGGATGTCCAGCGGGCGGGAGGCGCGCATGGTCAGCGTCATGCGCTCCTCGACGATGGCCCGTCCCTCGTGCACGGCGTCGAGGGCTTCGTCGATGTCGCAGGCCGGGACCTCGGTGAGGAAGCCGACCTTGCCGAGGTCGACGCCGAGGACGTCGGCCCCGCTCTTGACGGCGATCCGGGCGCCGCGCAGGAAGGTGCCGTCGCCGCCGAGGGTGACGACGAGGTCGGGGTTGCCCGCGGCCTCGGCCTCCTCGCGGCCGGCCCGGCGGTGGTGGTCCTTGGCCCACACGTCGATCTCGGTGCAGCGGACGTCGTGCGCCTCGCTCCAGGCGTGCACGGCGGCCGCCGCGTCCCGGGCGGTCTCGCGTCCCTGGTGGACGACGAGGCCGATACGACGTACGGGCATGGGCTCCTCCATGGCGTGCGGTCGGGAGTCAGGGGGTGCGGAATTCGGCGGCCGGTGCGGGGCGTTCGTCGGGCGGGACCATGCTGAGCACGATCTTCCCGCGTGTGTGCCGCCGCTGCACCTGCCGGTAGGCCTCCTGGACCTGTTCCAGCGGATGGACCTCGCTGATGGGGACGGTGAGCAGTCCCTCGCCGTCGAGGGGACGACGCACTCGCCGTCTGTCGCTTCGCATCTCGGCAGACGGCGCGGCGGTATGAAGGCCGTGGTTTTCCTGGGTTCGGAGGGAGGACCAACTTCCGCCCCCGGCTCAGGTGTTCGCGTTCGCCCGGGCCTTCTTCGGCTCGGTGGCCGACGCCCGCAGCGCCTCGAAGGCTTGCGCGGTCGGGCCGGCCGGTTCGGCCTGGTAGACGACGAGTTGCTGATGCGGGGCGCCGTTGACCGTGAAGGCGGCGAAGGCGATGTGCAGGTCGCCGACGTCCGGGTGCCTGAGGTGCTTGCCTTCCTGGGACTTGCTCTTGACGTCGTGCAGCCGCCAGATCCCGGCGAACTCCTCGCTCTCCGCGGACAGTTCCCCGACCACCTCGGCGATACGGGCCGATTCGGGATCGTGGCCGTAGGCGGCCCGGAGCTCGGCGACACAGGAATGCGCGGCGCGCTCCCATTCCTGGTAGAACTCACGCCCCGCCGGATCGACGAACACATTGCGGGCGAGGTTGTCGAACGCGTCGAATCCGCTGTGCAGCGCCGTGGCGAGGGAGTTGCCCGCGAGGATGTCGAGAGCCTGGCCGAGGACGAACGCCGGAGTGTGCTCCCAGCCGTCCATCAGCCGCAGCAACTGCGGGCTGACGTCCGTCTCACCCCGGCCGTGCGGACGCTGCGAGGGCGTCAGACAGAGGCGGTTGAGATGGTCGGCGGACTCCGCGTCCAGCTTCAACGCCCGCGCCACGGCTTCTAGGACCTGCGGGGACGGGCTGTTCTCGCGTCCCTGTTCCAGCCTGATGTAGTAGTCGGAGCTGACTCCGGCGAGCAGCGCGACCTCCTCCCTGCGCAGTCCCGGCACCCGGCGTCGGCCGTACTCCGGCAGACCGACGTCCTGGGGCTTGAGGGCCTCGCGGCGGGCCCGGAGGAAATCTCCCAAAGGGGTCCCATTGCTCATGCGGCAAGACTAGACGCCTTGCGATCGTAGAGAAGGGCCGCTCGTGCACGAACGCACCAGGTTCCACATGCTTCACACAGCGTGATTCGCCGCCCGCGGATGCCTCAGCGAGTTCCCGGACACCACCCGGGGAGCCGTGATCCTGGGTGCGACGCACCCACCGTCGGCAGACCTTCTCCGGGTGTTTTCCGCCTAGCCTCGACGCCATGTACGACGACGACGCGCACCCCGGCCCGGTGGAAGGGCTGGGCCGGTTCCTCCGCTCCCGCCGGGAGCGCGTCAGCCCCGCCGACGTGGGGCTGACCGGCTCCGGCCGCCGACGCGTGCCCGGACTGCGCCGCGACGAGGTCGCCACGCTCGCCGGGGTCAGCCCGGGCTACTACAGCAGGCTCGAACAGGGCCGTGAACTCAGCCCCTCGGTACGGGTGTTGGAGGCCATGGCCCGTGTGCTGCGGCTGGCGGAGGAGGACCGGCTCGAACTGTTCCGGCTGGCGCGGCCCACGGGCCGTCGTACGAAGTCGCCGTCCCGCGTCGAGCGGGTGCGCCCGCATCTGCGGCAGCTGATCGAGAGCTGGACCGGGACGCCGGCCTTCATCATCGGCCACGCCCAGGATCTGCTGGCCACCAATGCCCTGGCCGATGCCCTCTACCGCGACTTCACCCAGCACGACAACGTGCTGCGCATGCTCTTCCTGGACCCCGCCGCGAAGACGTTCTACCGGAGCCCGGAGCGGGCGAAGAACCGCGCGGTCGCCGATCTCCAGCAGTCCGCCGCGAGCACGCCCGAGGATCCGCGCATCCTGGAACTCGTCGGCGAACTGTCCGTGCGCAGCGCCGAGTTCCGCTCGCTGTGGGCCCATGAGTACACCCGGGTCCCGCCCTACGAGGTCAAGCGGATGTGCCATTCCGTGGTGGGGGACCTGGAGTTGCGGCACGAGGCCCTCACCATCCGCAGCGCGCCCGGGCAGCAGCTCATCGTCCTGCGGGCGGAACCGGACTCGCCCTCGGCGGACGCTCTGGCCCTGCTGGGTTCGCTCAGCGCGCCCGAGGCGCCGCACCGGCAGAATCCGGCGCGGGGCGCCCAGTAAAAGTCCGATCCGGGTTATCGGGAATTCTGCTGGACCGCGCCCAGGATCCGGTCCAGGAAATCACCGAAAAGGCGTACCTCGTCCGATGTCAGCGGGTCGAAGAAAAGCCGTCGCACGTTTTCCGCATGAGCGGGTGCGGCGGCCTCGATCGCTTCCCGGCCCTTTTCCGTGAGCCGCACCATGGAGCCGCGGGCGTCGTCCGCGCAGGCCTCGCGCGTGACGAGACCGCGCTTCTCCATGCGGCTGATCTGATGGGACAGCCGGCTGCGCTCCCAGTCGACCTCGGCGCCCAGCTCCCGCGCCCGCAGCACGCCGTCGGCGGACTCCGACAGGGGTGCCAGGAGGGCGTAGTCGGCCGCCGAGAGGCCAGAATCCTGCTGCAACTGCTGGTCCTGGGCCCGCTGTAGCTCGCGGCGCACCCGCCGGTACTTCGCCCAGACGTCGGCCTGGTCGGGGGTGAGCCATCGGGGTTCGGACATGGCCTCACCGTACCAGCTTGTTGACATGTCACCGACTTTGCCGGTCGCCGTCCGTTCCTGGGTGTGGGACTCCCAGGAAAACCGCTGCCTTCATAGCCCCGTCACACAGGGACAGACTCGTTCTCGTCAACAAGAAATCCCCCCACAAGGGGAAGCGAAGAAAGAGGTTTTCCCCATGGCTACATGGTTCGTCACCGGCGCCTCCCGCGGAATCGGCGCGGAAATCGCCCGGGCCGCGCTGGCAGGCGGTAACGATGTCGTGGTCGCCGTACGGAATCCGGAGCGGGTGCCCGACGACCTGAAGAAGTCCGACAACGTGTTCGCGGTCGCCCTGGACGTCACGGACAACGACAGCATCCCGCGGGCGGTCGAGGCCGCGGTGGAGCGGTTCGGCGGTATCGACGTCCTGGTGAACAACGCCGGCCGCGGGCTGCTCGGCGCGCTGGAGGAGATCACCGACGCGGAGGCGCGGTCGCTGTTCGACCTCAACGTCTTCGGCCTGATCAACGTCACCCGCGCCGTCCTGCCCGTGATGCGTGCGCGGGGCTCGGGCAAGCTCGTGCACATCGGCTCCCGCTCGGGCTTCGAGGGCGAGCCCGGTGTCAGCCTGTACTCCGCGTCGAAGTTCGCGGTCGCCGGCATCAGCGAGGCGCTCTCCGCCGAGATGGCGCCGTTCGGGATCCAGTCGATGGTGGTCGAACCAGGCGTCTTCCGCACCGACTTCCTCGACTCCAGCTCGCTCTCGGTCGCCGCGAACCGTATCGCCGACTACGACGGCACCCCGGCCCACGTGACGCTCGACTGGATCGACCGGGCCAACCACGCGCAGCTCGGCGACCCCGTCCTGGGCGCCGCGCTCATCGTCGAGGTCACCGGCACGGAGAAGCTGCCCACGCACCTCTACCTCGGCCGCGACACCCTGGAGCGGCTGGAGGTCAAGTACCAGCAGGTGCAGGACGATCTTGCCCCGTGGCGCGAGAAGTCGGCGGCCACCGCGCACGACGACGACGCCTGACACGCCAGCCACTACCTGACGCATCGTCAAACACCCTGCCTATCAAGGAGATTGAGGTTTCGTGATGTCTTCTGCCTCCCTGCTCACCGGCACCCCCCTGTCCGGCCGTGTCGCCGTCGTCTCCGGCGCCTCCAGCGGCATGGGCGCCGTCACCGCCGAACGACTCGCCCGACTCGGCGCCACCGTGGTCGTGTTGGCCCGCCGCAAGGAGCGGCTGGAAGGCGTGGTCAAGAACATCGAGGCCGCCGGCGGCACCGCGCTCGCCCTGGCCGTCGACGTCACGGACCGCGCCGCCGTCCAGGCCGCCGCCGATCGGGTCGCCGAACGCTTCGGCAGGGCCGACCTGGTGTTCAACAACGCCGGTGTCCAACTCATCTCCGGTATCGAGGAGTTGAAGGTCGACGACTGGCAGCGCCAGATCGACCTCAACATCAGCGGGCTGATGAACGTGATCGCCGCGTTCCTCCCCCACCTGACGGACTCCGCCGCCGCGGGCGGGCCGGCCGACCTGATCAACACCTCGTCGATCGCGGCCACCCGCATCCTGACGAAGTTCTCGATCTACTCCGGCACCAAGGCGTACATCAGCCACCTCACCCGACTGCTCCGCGTGGAGCTCGGCCCGAAGATGGTCCGCGTGGCCACCATCGAGCCCGGCATGGTCGACACCGAGCTCCCCGACCACGTCACGGATGTCGACGCGTCCAAGCTGATGGCCGACCTCATCAGCGACATCGACGTCCTCCAGAGCGCCGACATCGCCGAGACCGTCGCGTTCATGGCCGCCGTGCCGCGCCACGTCAACCTCACCGAGATCACCATCCTGCCCACCGCGCAGGCCGTCTGAGATCCGCCCCGCCACTGGGCGGGACCGTACGAGCCGACGTCGACGCCGTCGATCTCTGCCACG
>NZ_JBLTJC010000095.1:0-32174 GCF_048158785.1 Streptomyces colwelliae
CCGGGCGGCGCTCCGGTACGCGTCGGGCCGTCGCCGTCCTGGCCCTGGTGGTGCTCGCCGCGCTGGTCCCGCTGCTCGGCCCGTCCGCCGCGCTGCACGACACCGGGGAGGCCGCCGCCGGCGGCGGACGACGGGACGTCGGTGCCGGCCCCGCCCGAGCCCGGCCCTCCTGCCGCCGCGCAGGGGGAACGGCGTACCGCGTCCTCGGGCGGTGACCTCGTGGGGGTGCCGGTGGCCGGACTCCAGGCGGTCCGGCGCGACGACCACCTGCTCCTGCTCTGGGAGTGGCCGCCGGGCAGCCTCATGGCACGGGTGCGCTGGCGGCTGGAGGATGCCGACCTGCCCGACGGCCGGGTCAGGGACGGCGACGTCAGCTGTTCCCGGCGGGTCTACGAGCACGACGGCGGCCTCGACCTGGTGGTGGGCCGCGGCGCCGTGACCGTCACGGTGGAGGCCATGGTCCCGGGCGGAGCGGACGGCTGGGAGCCCCCGTCGTCCCTCACGGTGCCCTCCGCGCTTCCGGTGGTCCGCTACGAGCCCACCGTCCGGCGGCGGCTGTCCGGCAAGGTCGCCAAGGTGTCGTTCACCAGCGAGACGAACTGTCAACTGCCCGCCCTCCACGTGGTGTTGGGCCGTGGCCGGTACCGGCCGCGGTACCCGGCCGACGGCACGGTGGTGCACGAGATACCGCCCCAGCGGATAGAGGCGCACACCCCCCTCGTCGTCGAGTTCCCGTTCCCCGCCGGCCGGTCGGACCGCCGCGACGCCTGGCTGGTCTGCTTCCCGGCTCAGCCGCCCGGCGAGGACATCGACCTGCGCCCCGCGGCGCTGCACCGACTGAAGGTGACGTGAATGGCCAGGATGTTCGCCTGCCCCTACTGCTACGAGACCTTCGCCGCACGGGAGATCCGGTTCCGCTGCAACACACGGCTGAGCCGCAGCGGCCGGCGCTGCAAGGCGGAACGCGACCAGGTCCGCGTCGACCGGCTCGGCGACCGCGGGGAGGCCGGTCCCGTGTTCACCGCCGACGGCCGCAAGTCCCACGTCGACTGCCCCCAGTGCGGCGGGGAGACGACGTACCGGGTCTGCCCGGTGTGCCACAGCCTGCTCCCGGTGCAGTTCGGCATGGTGGACAACCGCCTCATAGCGATGGTCGGGGCCCGCAACTCCGGCAAGACCGTCCTGATGACGGTGCTGCTCCACGAGCTGATGAACCGCGTCGGCGAGAACTTCCGGGTCTCCCTGATGGGTTCGGACGAGTCGACGATGACCCGCTTCGGCAGCGACTACGAGGACAAGCTCTACGAACAACGGCAGATGGTCCTCGGCACGCAGTCCGCGAGCGCCAAGGACAACCGGGTGGATCCGCTGGTGTTCCGGTTCGGACGGATCCAGGACGGGCTGCTCGGCGCCCGCGCCCAGCCCACCGTGCTGTCCTTCTTCGACACCGCGGGCGAGGACTTCAACTCGCGCGAGAGCGTCGAACTCAACACCCGCTACCTGTCCAACGCGGACGGCATCATCGTCGTCCTCGACCCCCTTCAGATGCGGGGCGCGCGGGAGCTGGCGCTGCCGGGGACCGTCATGCCGAAGCCGGACAGCAACACCCCCCAGCAGGTACTGAGCCGGATCACGAGCATGCTGCTGGCCCGGTCGTCGGGCCGGCGCGCCGCCCGGGTCAGGACCCCGGTCGCGGTGGTGTTCTCCAAGATGGACGCCTTCTGGCACAAGCTGGACACCGGGAGCCCGCTGCGGGTCCATCCGCCGCAGCACGGCAGGTTCGACGTCGCGGACAGTCTCAGCGCCCACGAGGAGGTCCGTGACCTGCTCAAGCAGTGGGACGGTGTGTCCCTGGACCAGACGCTGGAGACCAACTACACGCGCTACCGCTACTTCGGTGTCTCCGCGCTCGGCCGTACCCCCACACCGGACCTCAAGGTGGCCGCGACCGGCATCCAGCCGTACCGGGTCACCGACCCGCTGCTGTGGCTGCTCAGCGAGTTCGGGTCCGTACCGAAACAGGGCAGGGGGTGAGATGGGCCTCCAGCAGATGTACTACACCTCGTGCGAGCGGGGCCTGACCGGATACGCGGGCTACCAGTTCAACGCGGTGAGCGACGGGGTGTCCGCGGAGACCCTGCGCGAGGTGGAGGCCCTGGTCGCGTACGAGCCGCCGCAGTCCCTCGTCTACTCGGACGACCCCGCCGATCTGGAACGCTGCCCGGTGAACCTGTGCTTCGTGCCGGGCGCCCCGGGAGAGACACCCGTGGCGGCCTGCGTCCGGTACGTCGGCCGGGACCCCTCCCAGCGCTTCGGCAACTACTTCGCCCACGCCCTGGGCCGGCTGGACCTCACCGGCGCGGGAGGCACGCCGCTGCCCATCGAGCTGTGGAGCTCTCCCGAGTGGGCGAGCCACCCGGTGGCGGACACCCGGCTGCCCGAGCTGCCGGGACCGCCGCGCCCCGGGCCGCTGTCCCCGGCGGGCGTGGACCGCTTCCTGCGCGGCCATCCGTACGGGGACCGGTTGCCGCAGCTGGTGTCGGCGGTGCTCGCGGCGCTCGCGGAGGACCGCACCGTCCTGGTGATCGACACCTCGTCCACGGCGGTCGCCCACTGGTTCGCCGCCGTCTGCTACCTGCTGCCGCCGCCGGTCGCCCGGACCCTGTCCTTCGCCACCTACCTGAGCCGTCCCGAACGCAGCAGACTGCGGCTGGTGGGCACGGTGCCCGAGATCCCCGTGGGTCTCGGCCCGGACATCCAGGACGCCTTCCACGTCTTCGACCTGGTCTCGGGCCGCTCGCCCGAACTGCCGGAACATCCACTGGCCAGGCTGCTCGGGCGGGTCGGCGTGCCCACCGCCCAGACCTTCTGGTCGTGGACGGACGACTACGTCAGCGGCCGGGAGCGGGACCCGCTGGACTGGTACGCCCCGGCGGTGGCGGCGACGGTGTCCGGCGGCACCTCCCTCGACGACGAGGAGGTGGCCGCACTCGTCGGCTGGCTCGACGTCTGCGACCACCTGCCGCCGGACGTGCTGGCCGCCGTCACCAGGGACCTCTACCGGCAACGGCGGCTCTCCGCCGACCAGTTGACCGTGCTCAGCCGGATCGCCCGGACCACGCGCGACACGGAACTCGTCGAGCAGATCCAGGGCGAACTGCTGGAGACCGAGATGCGGCGGCACATGGCGGACGATCCCGCGGCCGCGGAACCGGTGCCGATCCGGGACCCGGTGCTCCGCAGACAGGCCACCGCCCGTTTCGGGGATCTGCTGCGGGACTGCGACGACCGGCAGGCCGTACGTCTGCTGCTGTGGGCGTCCGCGGCCCGCCTGGACCCGGACCACGACACCCTCGTGCACACGAGCGCCGAGATCACCCGGGCGCTCCTGGGCCGCACCGTGACCGCGCGCGTCGACGAACGCCTCCGGGCACAGCTGACCCGGGTGGCCACGGACTGGCCCGAGTTCCGCGAGGGCATGGTGCTCGCCCTCAGCGGTCAACTGGCTGAACAACCGCACCACTTCCCCGAACTGCTGCGGGGACTGCCCGGTGAGCTGTTGCGGGAGAGCGATCTGGAACACCATCCCGTGCTGCGTGAGCACCATCTGATCGCCCGCGCCGAGCGGGAACCGGCACGCACCGCGGAGAGCCTGGTGCGGGTGCTGCTGATGCGTGAACCCTGCGTCCTGGACGGGGAGTTGCTGCGGAAGCTGTGGCCGTCGGGACGCTGGACGCACGAGGAGGCCCTCGAGGTCGTACCGCTGCTGCCGTTGTCCGTCCAGGTGGACGAGAGCGCTGCCAAGTGGCTGGAGACGGTGTTCGCACGGGACATCCACGACAGCGACGAGCTGGTCCTCTGCCTCGAGTTGTGCGGCCTCATGACGTCGCCCAACCGCATCGCGTGGCTGCCCCGGGACACCCGCGGGTGCGTCGAGAACGCCGTGCGGATCGCGGAGTTGCTCTCCCGCCCCCGCGCGTCCGGGCTGTTGCAGGTCGCCGAGACCCGGTGGCCGGCGCTGTGGCAGCCGGTCGCCGCGCTGCGCCGCCAACGGCTCCCCCGGGCCCTCCTGGAATGTCCGGGGACCCCGCAGGAGATCGCCCGCGTCCTTCTCGCGATGGGCGAGCGGACCGCGCTCGGTTATCTGGACCTGGTGTGCCGCGCGGCGGCGACGCCGACCTCCCAGTCGCTGCGGAACATCCTGGCGGTGGTCACGGCCCAGCGGTCGGTGTCCACCTCCCAGAAGGAGCTGCTGGACCGGGTGCTGGACACCGTCGAACGCGAATGGCCGCCCACCGATCTGGACGTCTTCGTCGCCGATGTCCGGCCGCTCGACACGGGCCTCGCCGAGCGGATGGCCCGGCGGGCCGAGCAGAGACGCACCCCCTGGTACAAGAAATCGAAGCGCGCAGACAAGCGGGCACCCAAAACCCGTGCGCCGAAACGCGGGAAGCCCAAGGACCCGCGCCCCGGATCCGAGGGGTGAAGCGGTGACCGAACTCATCGTGTACGCGCTGCTGAGCGTCCTGTACGCGGCCGCGATCGCCCTCTACCTGGTGGTGGCCCCGCTCATCGCGGTCGGCCGTGCCCTCGGGCTGACCGGGCAGCTGCTGTGGCTCCACGGCCAGGTCCTGGTGGGCGTGGTGCATCGGCGTACGCCGGAGTACCAGGTCCAGAACCTGCCGCCGTACCGCCCGGAGAACGAGCCGGAACCCGCCTACCGGCAGTACTTCCACGGCCCCGCCACCCGCGATCTGCGCACCGCGTGCCTGCTGACCGTGGGCCGCTTCCGCCGAACCGTGTCGGACGCGTTCACCTCGACGACGGTCCGGTTCTTCGGGCAGCCCAGCGTCAGCCGACTGGCCGCCGTGCCCTTCGGCCTCACCCTGTACGTGGGCCTGGTGCTCGGCGTCGCGACGGCCGCGGTCCTCCTCGGTCTCCTGGTCCTGCTGCACACGGTCCTGGTGTTCGTCGCGCAGGGCGTGGTCCGGGTCACGGCCGGCACGCTGCGCGCCGTGGACCGGGCGGTGCTGCGGGCCAAGGGCCTGCACCACGGCATGGTCTGCCCCCAGTGCTACGAGCTGGTGGAGTACCCGGAGTACGAGTGCCCGGGCGACGGCTGCCGGCGCCGGCACAGGGACATCCGCCCCGGCCGCTACGGCGTCCTCAAGCGCCGCTGTGCCTGCCGCCGCAAGCTGCCGACGCTGATCATGACCGGCAGCCACCGCCTCCAGGGAGTCTGCCCGTACTGCGAGGGCGCGCTGAGCGACAGCACCGGTCTGTTCCCGGAGACGGTGCTGCCGATCGTGGGCGGAACCGCCGCAGGCAAGACGCAGTTGATGGCCGCGACGCTGATGACGCTGTTCGACGCGGCCGGCCGGGGTGGTCCCCCGGCCCGGTTCGCCGACCGGGACACCGCGGCCAAGTACGAGGTGCTTCAGGAGGTGCTGAGTATCCGGGGGAACACGCTCGGGACCCAGCGGGCACTGCCGCGCGCGCACTCGCTGCTGCTGGGCAAGGGGCGGGCCCGCAGGCTCGTGCACATCTTCGACACCGCCGGCGAGCGCTTCACCAACCTGGAGGACACCGACGCCCTGCGGTACGCGCGGACCGCGCGCACCTTCGTCTTCGTGCTCGACCCGCTGTCGGTGGCCGCGTTCTGGAAGGGCCTGCTCCCCGGGCAACAGGCCGACATGGACCGCTCGCTGGCCTCCCCGGTCGATCCGGAACTCGTCTTCAACCAGAGCGCGCAGACGATGAAGCGCATGAACGGCGCCCTCAACCGGTCCCGGCTCGCGGTGGCCGTCAGCAAGTACGACGTGCTGCTGCGCCAGCCGGCGCTGCTGGGCGAACACCGGCCGCACGACAGCGAGTCCACCCGGGCCTGGCTCGTCGACGTGCTGGGCCTGGGCAATCTGGCCCGCGCCATGGAGAACGAGTTCCAGGAGGTGCGCTTCTTCTTCACGGCGGCGGTCACGACCGAGGACGGGCGGGTGCACGAGAGCGTCCTCCCGCTGGTCGACTGGTGCCTCGGGTCCGGCCGCTACGACGGCACGGCCTCCGCCGACCAGCCCGGCTGACCGGCTGACCGGCTGACCGGCGAGTTCACCGCCCGGTGTGCACGAAGGCCGCCCAGGACGCGATGTCCGACCGATCGTGGCCGCGGAGCCGGGCGCGCATCCTTCCGGGCATGGCCTCCGGCGGTTCCCGGCGGCCGACCATGCACAACTGGGCGGTGCGCAGGGCGTCCGCGGGTGCCAGGCCCTCCTCCTTGAGGAAGTGGTGGAACATGAACATCAGCACCGAGGTCGCCTCGTCCGGCACGCTCCAGGTCGCGCTCACCACCGACCTGACCCGGCCGGCCAGCAGGGTGGTGCTCAGGCTGAACGCCTCGTCGTAGCCGCGCCCGGAGCGGCCGGTGCTGCACGCGGCCAGGACGGCGAGCGCGATGCCGCGGTCGGGGCCGGCGCCCAGGGTCCGCACCAGCTCCTCGGCCGCGAGGTGTTCGCCGCGGTCGAGCAGCAGATAGGAGCTGTCCCGTGCCGACGTGGTCTGCTCGACGATCCCGTGGCAGGCCAGGTGCATCACGGGGCCGCCGTCGGGATCCGCGAGCCAGCGCAGCACCTCGTCACGGGTGCCCGAGCCTTCCGGGCCCGGTTCTCCCTCGGGCAGCCTGCCGACGTAGCGCGCGTCCGGATAGAAGCAGTCCTTGATCGCCAGCGCCTCCAGGCGGGCGGCGGGCAGGTCCCTCGCCTTTCCGGCGGGGTCGGGGTCGCCGACCACCAGTCCCGCTCCGGTGAGGGGCACCGGGTGGTGCCAGGCCGACTCGCACAGCAGCCGGGCGGACGGCGCGTAGGAGAAGACGACCCGCTCCATCGCGTACCGCCAGGTCCCGTCCGCCTGCCGGGTGCGCGCCGCGTGCCACGGCACCCGGGTCAGTTCCCGTACGGGGATCAGCACCAGCCGTGCCGGGCGGTCCGCGGGCAGGTTCAGGTGGCGCTCGACGAGCGGCCCGATCGCGGCTTCCCACGCCCACTCGCAGATCTCGTCGAGCGCCTGCGGGGCCCTGGTCCGCGCGCCCAGCAGGGCACTGTCACGGGTGCGTCCGTCGCCGCCCTCCATGCCCTGGGCCGCGTCGAAGAGGAAGTCCTCGAACGCCGCGATCCCGGTGTCGTTCAGCTTCGGCAGCGGGAACCAGCTCGCGGGCGCGTCGGCCGGGATCACCACGGCGGCGCCGTTGAGCTCGTCGCCCGGCACCAGGTAGACCAGCGCGTCCGCGCCGAGCGCGCGCAGGGCCGCCCTCGTCTCGTGCGGCTGGGGCGGGTCGAGGAGCCGTGTCGTGCCCCGGGCCGGACCGGTCGCCGGCGAGCCGTCGGCCATCAGCGCGACACCCGCCAGCGCCCCGACGACCCGGCGCCGCAGCTCGCCCGGAACGTCGTCCGGCGCGTGGCCCTGCTGCGCCTGTGCCCATTCCCGGGCCAGTGCCGCCTCGCCGCCGGCGGTGAGCCGTGCCTCGATGTCACGGGTCTCGGTCGTGGCGTACAGGATCAGTCCGCGGCCCGCGTCCAGGGCGTTGGCGGCGCCTTCCGGGTCGTGGTCCATCAGGCACAGCCGCGCCGTGTCCAGGGCGTCGCCGGCCGCGTCGCGCGCGGTGGCCTGCATCTCGTCGGGTGTCGACTGGAGCAGCACGCTCCAGGCGTGCCCGCGCAGTCCGCTCAGTGCCGTCGACCGGCCCAGCTCGTTGCGGCCGGCGAGCCGGTAGGCGTGGGCCAGCGGCATGGCGGTCGTGGTCCACAGTGCGTGGGTGCTGGACTCGGCCTGCCGCCAGGCCTGTTCGAGCAGGTCCGTGCCGGTCCTGAGGGCGCGCCGGTCACCCGTCATCTCGACCCGGCGCAGATGCGCGACCCCGGCGAACATCAGGTAGTACGTGCGTCGCGGGTCGTGTTCGGAGGCGACGGACAGCGCCTCGGTGAGGTGCTTCACCGCGCTGTCCACCGACTGCGGGGTGTCCGTGGCCAGTTCGGCGGCGCCGAGCTGGGACAGCCTGAGGGCGCGTTCGTTGTCCGCGATCCCGGGCTGGGCGGCCATCTCCTCGAACATGCGCAGGTGGTCGTCACTGGCCGGGTTCACGTACTGCTGTGCGCGGCGCGCGTCCGCGCCGCTCGCCGTACTGCCGGGCTGGAGCATCTCCAGGAACGGGACGAGCTGCTTCCACGCCTCGTCGACCCCCGCCCGCAGCGGATCGCCCACGGGCAGCCGGAGCGAGAGCTCGCGCAGTTCCTCCAGCTTCGCCATGGCGCCCACGCTGTCGCCGCGCATGGCCTTGGCGTTCGCCTCCTGCAACAGCGCCATCACCGTGCCGCGGTCGAGCAGCGGCGACTGCGGGTCCAGGCCGTCCGCGAAGCCGCGGACGTCTTCGGCCAGGCGCTGGGCTCCCGACACGTTCGCGTCGTCCTGGGTGACCAGGTGCTGGAGCCCCCTTCGCGCCGAGTCGACCATGGTGGCCTGGGGCTGGGTGCCGTCGACGATCCGCGCGTACCGTTCCACCTCCTGGAGCGCGGCGCGCGGACTGTATCCCGGCCGGTTCTCCTGCCAGGCCACGAGCAGGTCCATCGCCCGCAGCGCGGCGGACGTCGCCTTCCAGTCCGGCAGCGGGGACGGGTCCGTGTCGGCGATGTCCACGAGAACCATCGCGCGGGGCATGCGTACGGATCCGATGAGCGTCCCCGACCGGACCAGGGCGGTCGCCAGCACGGACGCCAGTTTGGCCCGGCCGGGCCAGTCCGCCGGCAGGCCGTCGAAGTCGTCGAGGGCGCCGTCGATGTCCACCGGGTTCCTGCCGAACTCCTCGAAGCGGCTGGCCCGCATCCAGCAGCGCGCGAAGAGCCAGGGCACGCGGTCGTCCGTGCCGGCCATCTCGATGGCCTGCGTGGTGCGTGCGATGACCGTGGCCAGCGCGTCCGCCGACGCCGTGTCACTCATGTCGGCTCCTTTGCCGATAGGGCCTTGGCGACCTCCGGGGAACCGGCCAGGCCGGCCAGGAACGTGCCGTGCGGCCACCGGGCGACAGCTCCGCGGCCTTCCGTACCCGTCCGCGACATCACGGCGTCCCCCTGCACAACCAGGCGTTCTCCGGCATTGGCGGCGTACGGCATCGTATGCGCCGAGCGGTGAACACCCCTTGCTTTTCCCGCAAGTTGGGGCATCGGGACGGCCGTCCCACCGGCCGGGGACCAGGGGGCACGGCCCGTCGCGGGACACGGGGTCATGTGCCGGCCTGCCCGGTCCGGGGCAGGGTGTCGGCGTGCACGGTCCAGACGCGGTAGTGGAACTCCTCGCCGGCGTCCATCCGCTGGTCCCGCACTCCGTCCCAGACCTCCCGGAGCAGTGCGCCCAGGGCGGGTCCTGCCGTGCGCGCGGACCGTTCGCGGGCCTCGCGCGAGGCGAGGCCGCTGAGGTCCATCCGGCGGTCGCCGACGATCAGGTGGACCGTCTCGGGACGGGGGCCCAGCTCGGGCACGTCCGAGGGCCAGTACACCTGGACGGGGGCGGTCGCACGGTGGGTGTGGGGCTCCACCCGGTAGCCGCTGGGCTGGTCGTTGGTCACCAGCGCCGTGCGGCCGCTCAGTCCGACCCCGATCACCCAGAAGAACAGCGCCCTGTCGGAGCGGTTGTCCACCGTGACCCGGTAGACGTCACCGTCGTACCAGCGCTCGCCCGTGGACTCGACGGCGTGCCAGCCACCGTTCCCCGTGGACGGCCTGGCCTCGAACACGACGTCCGGGCGGGCGTCGAGGCGGCTGGAGTCCTGGGGGTCGCGCAGCCACCGCACGCGTTCGCCCCTGGCCAGCTCGTCCAGGAGCGCCATCAGCGTGGAGGCGTCGGAGTACGCCGGATCGGCCGGTCCGCGCATGGGCAGCCCCGCGCGGTCCAGGACCTCGGGCCGGCCGTCGCGGAGGCGTACGACGGTGAAGGCCTCGTCCGCCTCCCGGGTCTCCGCCAGGCGTGGCGAGCGGACGAGTTCCTTGCGCAGTGCGTCGGCGAGCGGGCCGGCGGCGTCGATCAGCACCTGCCGGCGGTCGTGCACCCGTACGGCGAGCGCGTACGAGCCGGGCGGCACCACCGCGCTCGCCAACTCCTCCGCACGCGGCCGCGGAACCGCTGCGAGTGTCACCCGCAGCAGCGCGTCACCCGCCCGCATCTCCTCCACGGTCGCCGGCACCGAAGTCTCCCTGGCCGCGCTCCCCTGGGTGTCGTCGGGGAACACCATGCTGACCTCGTCCTCGGGGCCGAGCCCGAACAGGGCCCCGCCCGGGACCCGGAACCGGCCCTCCCGCCGCAGCAGGGGCAGCCGTTCCGGCTCGGCGGGCTCCTCCAGGGAGAACGGCAGCCGCCCCGAGGGCCCGCCCGCGTCGGGCCACTGAAGGGGCCGCTGCCGCTGTTTGATCCGGTCGCGGGCCCGGGCAACCAGCGTCGACCACGGGACAGGACGGCTCGCGGTGGCGTCGAGCAGGTCGGCGAGGGCCGCGGTGAACACCCCCTGCCGGCCGGCCCCTGGGCGGAGTTCGGTCTCGTACGCCGAGCCGTACTGATCGCACGCCGTCAGTCGTACGACGTTCGGCACCAGCGGGTCGTCGTGGCCGGCCAGGAGTGCCGCGCGGGCGTGCCCCGCGTCCGGGGGGACCCGGGGCAGCGATACGGACTTCAGCGCCCACCGGCCCGACGCGTACGCCGCCTCCCGTACCGCTCCGCCCGAGTGACAGGAGTCGAGGACGCAGGTGACGTTGGGCGTGACCGCGGTGAGCGCGCGCACGGCGGCGGTGAGTTCTTCCGCGAGGTAGCCGCGGAAGTCGGTGGGCGTGCTCTCCTCCATGTCGACGGGCACCAGGCACTGCAGTCCGTCCGACAGGCTGCCGTGCCCCGAGTAGTAGACGACCACCCCGTCACCCGGCCGGACGGCAGCCCGCAGCCGGGCCAGGCCCTCGGTGATGCCCGCGTACCGGGCCTCCTCCTCGACACGGACGTCCACGTCGGTGAACCCGCGGTCCGCGAGGACACGGCTCATCAGCCCGACGTCGGCGTGCACGCCGGTCAGACCGTAGGTCTGGGCGCCGATCAGTACGGCTCTCAAGGTCATCTCACACCCCCACATGGATGAAGGGCGCCCAGGGGAACGGGTGCCGCTCGGTCACGGCCGGGTGCCGCACAGGTTCGCTGTCCCGGAACTGCCCGGAGTACTCGCCCGGAGCCCATGAGCGGGCACGGGCGCGCGGGCCGGGGTCGACACCGGCCCGGTCGGCGAGCAGGCGGAACTCCTCCTCCCGCGCCGCGCCGGACAGGGCGCGCACCTCGCGCTGGGCCAGGGCCAGCGCGCCGCCGACGCCGGCGGCCGGGTCGTGGACGAGATGCCGGTACATCCTGGTGATCACCAGGCAGCCGACGCGGTCGTGCACCGGCCAGAGCGAGACCACCGCGTGCCGGGCACCGGTGATCAGGGCGGCCCGGGTCAGCCCCAGGACGTCGCCGCCGGCGGTGGCCCTGCCGCGCCCGGTGTCGCAGGCGGAGAGCACGAGCAACTGTGGACCGTGGGCGACGGACAGCAGGTCGGCGAGGCCGAGGGAGTCGTCACCGGCCAGCGGCAACCGGCTCCGGTTGGGGGCGAGTTCGTCCACCAGGCCATGAGCGGCGAGGTGCAGCACGTCGCGACCGGGCGCCGCCTCCACCACCGCGCCGCGGGTCGCGCCGGCACCCGTCAGCAGCCGGCCGCGGGGCACCAGCCGGGCGATCTCGGCGACCTCGACGGCGGTGCCCGGAAGCTCCGGCAGTCCGCGGCGCGGATCGCTCGCGGGGGCACCCACCAGGAGGGCCCCGAGTTCGGTCCACGGCCGGTCCGGTCGCCACGAGCGGCGCCTCGTGATCCCGGCCGCGGCGGGCAGGTACGACACCTCGTGGGTGGCGCCGAGGACGTCGCCGCTCCAGGGCAGCGTGTGGAAGGGCAGCAGGGCGAGCGTCGCGGGCGGCACCACGATCACCCGCCGGCACTCCTGGAGCGGCGCCGCGAAGGGCCGTAGCAACCATGCGGCGAGCTCGCGCCCGTCGGTCTCCGCCGGGCCGCTGCCGGGGGCCGCGGCGCACCAGTCGCGGAACCGGCGGGCGGTCGCCACCACGTGGTGGGCGAGCTTCCTGTGGTCGACCGGACTCGTCACCCGCTCGACCAGCAGTTTCTCCCGCGTCATGGCCCAGCCGACCAGCGAGTCGTCGAAGAGGTGGTAGGAGAGCAGCACGGTGTCCGGGGGCAGCGCCTCGGCAACGGCCGCCGCGTCCGGCACCACATCGTCGCCGACCGCGGTGAGCGCTGCCGGAACCCGCCGCCGTACGACCGTCTCGGCGGCGCCCAGCGCCTGCTCCGCCGCGTCGATACGCGCCTGCCGCTCGGTCACGGCCGGATCCGCGCCGCCGGGCAGCCACGCTCCGGCCCCCGCCGCCCGGCCGTCACGCGGACCGGCCGCCTCACGGCGGACGACACCCACGTGCTCCTCGAACTCCGCCGCCCAACGGACCTCGGCCGCAAGCCAGTTCCTGACAGCCGTACGGTCCTCCCGGCCCGCTCCCGCGGCATCGAGGGCGCGGACGGCGCTGAGGAACCCCGCCCGGACCCGCTCGGCCTGCGCGAAGGCCGCGGCCGCAGCCTCACGACGCCCGGACCGCAGCAGGGAGAGGACGGCCGCGTGGTGGAGCCCGGCCGGCACCGGGTCGTCGGCGAAGGAGGCGCGCAGCGTGTCCCGGGCCAGCCTGAGACGGTGTTCCTCGTACCCGGCGAGCCCACGCAGCGCCTGGTCGGCGGCGTCGCCGTAGGCGCCCTCGGCCAGAGCCAAGTCTGCGCGGAGGGCGGCGAGTTCCCAGGAGTGGTCCTCGTCGGGGCCGACGACGCCGATGAGCGGAACATGTCCGCGTGCCCGCCCGGGCCGGCCCAGCCGTATCCAGAGGCCGGCCGCCTGGACGGCGGAGAGCCGCGGCTCGATCTCCGCGGCCTCGGCGCGGGCCGCGTTCCACCGGCCCAGATCGGCGAGGGCGGCGCACCGCACGAGGCCGCGGAAGGCCTCGTACGGGATCTGCCCGGCCCTGCCGACCGCTTCGTCGGCGAGCTGATCCGCCTCCTCCTCCAGCCCCGCCCAACGGGACCGCCGGGACCGGAACAGGGCCTCCTGCGCCGGACAGGCCAGCAGATCGGAGCGAAGGCCGTCGAAGACCTCCGCCAACGGCCCGTCCGCCAGAGGATCGCTGCCCGCCACCCGGAGGCCACCAACGCCGAGTGCTCGTTCGATGCGTGAGCGCGCGGCGGCCATCAGATCGGGATCCAGCAGGGCGGAGGCCTGGCTGTGGAAGACCTGCGCGCCCTGGACGACACCGAGGCAGTGCGTGAGGTCGGGCGACTCGCCCCGGTCGGTACGGTGCCGGATCCGTTCCAGATGGTCGCGCTGCTCCAGGTCGCAGGCGACGACCGCGGCCAACCGGTGCCGTACCTCCACATAGGTGCCCGCCGTCGGCAGGGTGCCCGTGCCCGCGGTGCCGCCGTCCCGGTCCGGGGTGAGCAGCCGGGCCAGCGACATGGCACGACCGCTGCGTACGACATACCCCTGCGCGCTCCAGGACTCCGCCCGGTCCTGGACGAGCCGGGCCAGTCCCCGCGCCCACGACGCGCTGCCGACCGTTCCGGCCCAGCCCACCACGGTCGCGGCGACCTCGGCCTCGGTCCCGGACGCGGTGCCGATGTCTGTATCTGCGTTTGCGTCTGCGTCTGCGTCTGTATCTGCGTCGGTGGCTATCAGGTCCAGAACCTGATGGACGCGGAGCAGAGCGGCGCAGGCCCCGTCGCCGGCCGCGACCGCCGCGGTGAGGGCCGCCGCCACGGTCGCCCGGCATGCCTCCGTCTCGCCGTGGAGCCGGTGGACGTGCGCGAGACGCAGCAGCGCCGCGGCTCGTCCGCGCTGCGAGCCCGCCGCACGGTAGGCGGCTTCGGCCAGTTCGTACCGTTCGGCGGCCCGGGCAGGACCCGACGTGCTCGGCGTGCCCGGCGTGCCCGGTGGGACGACGCAGTGTTCCGCCGTGCCCGGCGGGCCGAGTTCCCAGTCGCCCCTCAGCAGTTCGGCCAGACCGGTCGGGGCGGGGTGCCGGGAGGCGTGCCGGAGTCCGGCGCGCAGCAGCGGGGCTGCCGCCCGTCGGTCGCCCGCCCGCACGCGCAGATCCGCCGCGAGCAGGAGATGACAGGCCGCGGCCTCCTCGTGACCGGCCTCGGCGATCGGCTCGTACAGGGCGTCGAACCACTTCAGCGGCTCGTCGATGCCCTCCGAGACGTCCCACTCCGCGGCCTCGGCGCGCGCCCCGTAGCGGACCGCGCGCTCACGCGCGGCCTCGGCGGTCGTCGCGTACCCCAGCGTCAGCCGCGCGGAGAGGAGCACGGGAACGAACCGTCCGGCGAGGTGCGCGCACAGCCGCAGCCGCTCACCGGCGTCGACCGGCCCGGATCCCACAGCCGCGGTCCCGGTCTCGCCGCGCAAGGGTGCGAGGTACCCGCCGGGCTGCCAATCGGTGTCCATGGCGAGCGCGGCAGCGCGTATCGCGCGAGTGAGCGCGGGCGGTGCGGGCAGGGTGGGCGACAGCCCGCCGTCCAGGATCGTCAGGGCCCTCTTCGGCTCCCCGGCGGCGAGCGCGGCGGCCGCCGGGAGCCAGATGTCGAAATGCCCTCGGTCCTCGCCGTCACTGCCCCCGTGCCCGGCCCACGTCGCGGCGGGATCGACACCTCGCTGCTCGATGAGCAGGAGTGCGACCAGCCGATCGACGCCGAATCCGTCCCGCGCATTCCTGGCCACGTTTTCCCCCTTCCCCGATCTTCCCCGATTTCACTGTGGCCAAGAACAGGAAATCACCGATCCACCCTCCACTCGATCACGAAAAATCCCCGGCAGACCACCGGCGGATTACCGACCGATTACCGGCCGATTACCGAAAATCCGACAGGACAACGAAATAAGCGGGAACAGCGACGGCCGTCACATGAGCCCCGAGAAAAAGCTACTCCGATTCCGCACTACGACCGGTCCTCCGACTCACCGGGACCGAAAGCAGGACGGCCGACCCGGTCCGACCCGGTCCCTTCTCGATGACGGGCTGGGTCTCCGCGAGGTCGGTGACGTTCAGCCCTACGTCGCTCACCACCTCGTAGAAAATGCGCACGATCTCATTCGCGGAATAGACGTTCGCGCGGGCAACAACATTGATATCGGTCCGCACATGGACACCGGCCACCGCCACAGCAATCCCCCCGTCACTTCAAAACTCCAGGCAGAACCGAGCCCACCGGTGTTCCATTGAAAACCCTGCGGCCACCGAATTCACCACCCGCGTCACGCACTACCCCATACATGGTCACTCCCGCCCGTTCTCGCTACGCGGTTGGACGTAACGGCATCGGACGTATTCTCAGAAACAGACATGAATCGATCGAGGTGTGTCAGCGACAGTCCGCCCCGTTCCCGTCCCGTTCCGGAAAGCGCCCGAATCGACTGGAAGGTTCCCTACGGAGCACTCGTACCGGCCTCCTGGACACGGGAACCGATCACTCGGTCGTCGCCGCTCCGGCGTCCCGTCCGCCAGACACCAGCGCCCGCCTGGGAACCGATCCGGTACCCTGTCGCGTGCAAGGTTTCACAACCCCGCCTTCGCGCGCCTTCGTAGCTCAGGGGATAGAGCACCGCTCTCCTAAAGCGGGTGTCGCAGGTTCGAATCCTGCCGGGGGCACCAGATCACATTCCGTATTCCCGCAGGTCAGGGCCGCCATCGGTCCTACCTGCGGGACTACCTCTGGTGCACAGCGAGTCAGGCGTCTCGGACGATCACCTCTCATCTGCGACATGCCCACAAGGGGCATTGCCGCAGGTGGGGCGCACCGCAGCGGCTTCGTGCGCCTCAGCCGGACTCCACGGGCACACAGACGCCCTCGACGCTATCGCCGCCGCCACCGTGCTCGCCTCACCCGCCCCAGTTTCCATGCATGGCGCCACCTTGCTCGAAACCTGATGACCGTCAGGGCGTACGTGGTGACGAGCCGTCAGGGCATCTCGTTGAGGGTGTGCGGTGCGGTCGGCGCCGCCGGTCTTTCGAGAGTGGGCGCCCATGGCGGATTGTCGGGTCAACACATGGACTCTGGGACGTCTGCCCGAGTTGAACCGGGCGATCCTCGCCGGCCAGGCTCCACCGGAGTCGCTCGTGAAGGCCATCAGGGAGGAGGCGTTCCCGCACCTGGCCGTGGATCCCGCCTCCTACGGCCCGCGGGAGGCCGAGCGGATCACGACACTGCTGGGCATGTGGGGGTCGGCCTGCGTGCGGCACTATGTCCAGCACCGTCGGGTGCCCGCCACCGACACCAGCACGCTGTTCGCGCAGCTCGGGATCCGGGACGATTCGTTCCGCGGCTATCTCGGCCGGGTGGCCGAGCGTACCGGGGCCGGGCATCCGGACCTGGACACCTATGTGTCGTACTTCCACTGGAACCCGCCGGCCGTCCACGTGCACTGGGCCGGCCAGGCGTGGACGGCTCGCGGGGCCTTCGGCGACGGAAGGGTCCGCGCCCACACGGGCGACCGGCGGGAGGTCGAACTGCTGTTGTTCGTCAAGAAGGCCGAGGCCGTCGAGAGGGCCGCCAACGAACTCCTCGAACCGCTCACCACCCAGGAGACGGCCACCGAGGAGGCGGTGGAGCGGATGACGGCCGCGGCCGGACTGCTCAACGTGGTGCACCGGCTGTTCGCGGAGTTCACCCGGCTTCCCGTCGAGCGCCGGGTGACTCCGGAGTTCTTCACCGACACCTGGCGTCAGTACACCAACCACTGGGAACCGGGTGACTTCCCGCCCAGCGGAGCCGCCGACGTCGAGTTCATCGCCCGCGACTTCCTGCTGGGCATCGACGTCCCCGACTACCCCTCCTACGTACGCCGCCTCTACCCTGCCCTCGTCACCGACGGCCAGGAACTGCTGACCCGCCTCATGGGCCGCACCCCCATCCCCGACCAGCTCCTGGAACGCGTCGGCATCACCCCGGCCGACCTCGACCGGGCGCCCGCGGCGGAGCTGTTGCGCATCGCGGCCAAACATCCCGAACTGGCCGCCTGCTACCTGCTGCTGGCAGAGTCCACCAGGCTGGCCTCCGCCCATCTGAACTTCGGCAGAAGGTTCGTCTTCGACCTGCGGCGCTCCCGCGACGAGGACGGAATGCCCGACACCCCCGTCATGAGCAGCAGGATCGGCAGCACCGGGATCCGGGAGTCGTTCATGGACGAACTCAAACGCGGCCGCCGCGGCCACCGCCTCACTGCCCTCGAACGGGTCCGCCGTCCCGCCCTCGCCGAGATCGTGGCCATGCCGCAGGCCCCCGCACCGGAGGACGTCGTGACCATCGGGACATAGCACGGGACAAAGCCGCTGTGCAAAATCCCTTGATCGCCCCGCGCGTCCTCATGGTCCCCGATCAGGTGAATGCGGCTATGCCCCACTCGCCCAGCGCCGGGTTCGGCCTGATCTTTGAGAACGAGGTGGGCTGCCGCACGAGCGGCCCCGGACAGTTGGAGGACGGGTCAGCCCATCGGCACGCTGGAGGGTTTCGACGTGATCGTCAACCAGTCGGCGTAAGAGCCGGCTCGGAGCCGGCACGCCAGAGGCACATGGCTGCCGCCGACGCGGCCCCCTGGTGTGCCGGCGATCGGCGAGGGCGGTCATCGTGCTGGTCTCCCTCGAAGACCGTCGGAGGCCTGCCGGGAGCAGCTGTCGAAACCTGGTGCCCTGAACCGCGTGAACGCCCGTCCGAGTCGTCCTCGCGGTCTGTCAGTCGTAGAGCAGAGCCGCCGAGGGGGTGGTGGCGGTGCGCAGGCCGGGTGTGGTGTAGGCGAGGTTGAGGACGACGCGTCGGACGCCGGGTTGCCGCAGTGGGGTGACGCGGTGCGCTGTGGTGTCGCTGCGCAGCAGGTAGGCGTCGCCGGGCCGGTGATGGGCCCTGCGTGCGAGGGGGGTGTCCAGCTGGTGGAGGCCGGCGGCGCGGGGGACGTACTCCAGCAGCCCTCCGTCGGCGGGTGTTGCGGGGGCCTCGGTGAACAGGACCAGGGCGAGCGGGTAGTCGTCCACGTGTGCTCCGTGGGTGTCGCTCTCCTGGTGCAGGATGTTGAGTACGAAGCGTTCGGTGAGGACGGGGGCGGGCACGGCCTCCAGACCTGAGACGTGACGCAGCAGGGCGAGCAGCGTCCGGTCCGCTGCCAGCCGGGGAATCAGGGCGGACTCGGCGGCGATGGCCTGTCCGCCGAGCGTGGTCATGCGCCGCGGGGAGCCGTCCATGCAGGCCATCGCGAAGTCCCGCCGTTTCGCGATCTTTTCGAGCCGCCGCAGCTCTGCCCTGAGCTCCGACAGGTCCTGCCCGGCGAGGAATCCGGGCAGTCTCACGTATCCACAGCGCGAGAACCAGTCGCGTAAGTCATCGGTGTGGGCGGGCCAAGCGGGCATCGGCGGCATCCCTTCCATTCCGGTCCTTCCGGTCCGTTCCGGAAGCCGGGTTGACGGTAGCCGCCGGGGCCGGAGGGTGGAAGACGGCCTGAACAGGGGTGACGCCAAGAGGTCGGGTACGCGGGGGCGGCCCAGCCGTGTCCTGCCGGTTGTCACACTCCGGGCCGGTGCGCCGATACCGGAGAGTCCTGGCGGAGCCGGAGTGATGCGTGGCACCGCCCTCGGTCGCGCCGGGATCTCCGACACCGCACGCTGTCTACGGCCACAGGAACGAGAGGCGCCCCAAGGTGCGCACGGCGGGGAGGCCGGCGGACAAGCCGGCCTCCCGAACGCCGCGATGCGCGCGACGACGTGGCCCTGCGGTCGCGGCACACCGCGAAGTCCGGCGCCGCCCCACAGCCGGGGCGGGGCGGACGGACGGCGGCGCGTGTTCAGGAGGTACCGATGCCTGCCGGGGCCACTCACACCGGTCCGGAGCCGTACCACCCGAACGTGTGAGATCACCGCCGAGTCGATCACCTGCCACGCCCCGGAGCGCCCAGCGGAAACACACCCCCCGCACTCCCCGAACCCGGCGGGAGCATTGGCATCCTCCCTGGAGATCCCCATCGACCTGCGGTTTCATCACGACCCGCACGGCCCTCCGGGGCAGCTCCACAGGGTCCGAACGCGCCGGAGGCACATGCCTCATGCGTCAAGGGAGCATCCCCGGCCGCCCTGTTGATATCCAGTCGAATACGCCCTCGCGAGGTTCCCCCCGGACCACCAGCGGTCATCCTCCGTAACGGATCAACTACGCACCGCAACAGCGCGGTTGCGGGAACCTGAGGAGAAGCACATGGCAGTCTCGACCACACCCGGCACGAACTGGGGAACCTGGATCAACCTGGAAGGCGACATCTACGCCGAACCGGCGCCGGTCCTCAACGCGGACAACCGGGTGCAGGTCTTCGTGCGGGGCGGCAGCGACACCCTGTGGAGCCGCTGGGAACAGCGCAACCGCGCGTGGGCGGCGTGGACCCAGCACCAGGGATCGCTGATCGCGGGCACCCCGCACGCCATCCGCGGCAAGGACGGCAAGATCCGGGTGTTCTACCGCACTCCTGGCAACGCCATCGAGGTCATCACCCAGAACGCCGTCAACGGCGGCTTCGCCGCGCCGCAGAGCATCGTGACCTCCGTCGGCGGCGACCCGGTCTCCGTGCTCAACGCGGACGGCCGCATCCAGGTGTTCTTCCAGGGCAGCGACGGGGCCCTGTGGTACGTCCGCAACCAGGACCTCAAGTACGAGACGTACGGCAAGCCCACCTCGCTGGGCGGCGGCATCTACGCCTCCCCGTCACCGGTCCTGGACGCGACCGGGCGCGTGGTGGTGGCCGTCAAGGGCGGGAGCGACACCCTGTACACCATCCAGCAGCAGGCCCCCGACTCCGCCGACTCGTGGGAGGCATGGCAGTCCAACACCGCCGGGGTGACCAGCAAGCCCACGGCTCTGCTGGACGCCGCCGGACGCGTGCAGATCTTCTACCGGGGCAGCGACCAGGCCGCCTGGTGGGTCGGGCAGACCGACGACTACGAGAACTTCAAACCCTCGGTCAAGATCAACAGCGGCATCATCGACCGCCCGACCGCCGCGCTCGGCCAGGACGGACGCGTCAACGTACTGGTCAAGGGCAACGACAACGCGCTGTGGGTGGACGTGGAGAACCAGGAGAACGACAGCGCCTACGGCACCTTCCAGTCACTGGCCGGAGTCATCGGCACCGTCCACGTCAGCCCGGTCATCGCCAACAGCGAGGGCCTGCTCTACGTGTTCACCCAGGGCTCGGGCACCGCCAAGGACCTGTGGCTCCAGCGCCAGAACTGGGCGTAGGCACACACTGGTTGTGGCGCTGGTCCTCCGGAGGACCAGCGCCACAGCCGCGCCCCCGAAACCCATTACCCCGGGCCGCCCTGGGCACAGCTGCGGAGCAGCCGGCGAGTGCGAGGCGTTGTTGTGTCAGCGAGACCCGTCGTCCTTCACCCAGCACCAACCGGAACCCGCCATCGCCTTTTGGGCTACTGCAACTCCTGGCTGCCGACTCTGCGAGAAAACCGCTCCAAACGGGTGCGATCGGAGGTTGTCGAGGCAGTCCTGAAGCGTCGACACTCACTCTCGGACGCCGCCATTACGGCTCGCCCGCACCAAAGCCACCAACTGCCTCGACCGGTCCGCGCCGATCCGCAGTTCCTTCCGCAGCGACTCAGCCGACACCGGACGCTGATGCAGATCCCGATGCTGAGCATCGACCTGCCGGGCACGCCCCAACAACGGGTCTTCAGAGGCTTGATCCTCTCGGACTGGCCTTTTGCCATGATCGCGGCCGTGTCTGTTCCCACCGCACGGGCCGGGGTGTGTCAGTGGTCCCTGTCAGGATGCGTCCATGGAACCGGCGGAGGTCGTTCAGACGTTGTGGGATCGCATGCAGGCCCGGGACTGGAGGGGGCTCGGCGAGCTGTTGGCCGAGGACCTGGTGGTGGAGTGGCCGGTCAGCGGCGAGCGGATCGAGGGCCGCAGGAACTTCGTGAGCATCAACGCGGAGTATCCGGAAGGGTGGGCGATCAGGGTTCTGCGGATCGTCGCGGACGGCGAGGTCGTGGTCTCCGAGGTGGAAGTCCCCCACGACACGATGGGTGTCCACCGCGCGGTCTCATTCTGGACGGTCCGGGACGGGAGGATCGTCACCGGCCGGGAGTACTGGACGGAACTCGGGTCGGCCCCGTCACCGGAGTGGCGGGCCGCCTATGTACAGCGGGTGTGACCGGGCCAGCGGCCAGTAGACCTACGTCCCCGACATCCCGTGAGCGCCGCTGGCTAGTTGGCTAGCTAGCTACCTGGCTACCTGGCTAGGGAACCTTCGCCGTATCCACAGGCTCCGCCGCCCCCTCCTCCTCCGCCAACGCCCGGTTCCGTCGCACCGACGACCAGAAGGACCAGCCGATCAGGATCACGCCGACCAGACCGGTGATGACCTCGTTGATCTGGTACTGGATGGTGACCATGAGGATCACGGCCAGGGCGCCGATCGCGTAGTGCGCGCCGTGCTCCAGGTAGACGTAGTCGTCCAGCGTGCCCTGGCGAACCAGGTACACCGTCAGGGAGCGGACGTACATCGCGCCGATGCCGAGGCCCAGGGCCATCAGCACGATGTCGTTGGTGATGGCGAACGCGCCGATCACGCCGTCGAAGGAGAAGGACGCGTCCAGGACTTCGAGGTACAGGAACATGAAGAACGCCGCCTGGCCCGCCAGGACCACCGCCGAGCGGTCGCTCTCCCGCTCCCGCTCCTCCTCCGCCTCCAGACGGTTCTCGAAGAAGCCGGAGAGGCCGCCGACGATCATGTAGGTGATCAGGCCGGCGATGCCGGAAACGAGGACCGTCTGAGCCTTGTCCGCGTGGGCGCCGCCGTGCTGGTGGGCGTGGGCCGCGAAGGTGAACGAGGTGATCAGCAGGACGATCAGGGCGATGCAGACCGACAGCATGTCGACCTTGCCGAGCTTCGCCAGGGGGCGTTCCAGCCAGCCCAGCCACTTGATGTCGCGGTCCTCGAAGATGAAGTCCAGGAAGATCATCAGCAGGAACATGCCGCCGAAGGCCGCGATCGACGGGTGGGCGTCGGTGACCAGTTGCTGGTAGCGGTCCTTGTCGGTCAGCGCGAGGTCCACCGCGTCGATCGGGTTCTTCTTCGCCGTCACCGCGACGATGACGACCGGGAAGGCGAGGCGCATGCCGAAGACCGCGATCAGGACGCCGACCGTGAGGAAGATCTTCTGCCAGAAGGCCGACATCCTCTTCAGGATCCCGGCGTTGACCACCGCGTTGTCGAACGACAGCGAGATCTCCAGGACGGCCAGGATCGCGATGACGCCGAACGCCGTCCAGCCGCCGTACCAGACTCCCAGGGCCAGGCCGAGCGCGGTGACCGCGAACGACCAGCGGAAGGTCTTCAGAAGCACGGTTTCCCCTTCCTGTTGTCGCGCGGTCGCCCGCGGGCCGGGCCCAACAGCCCTGACCGTCATCGGCGTTGTCTACCACGACCGCCTGTCGTACAGGTGACGGGGGGCGATCTCCTACGACGACCCGACCGGCCCGGAGCGCGCGAACGGGGCCCTTGACCTCTCGGTCCAGGGCCCCGAGTCCCGAGTCGTGCATCCCGAGTCACGAATCCCGGATCGCGCATCCCGAGTCGATGGTGCCGCGCCGTCTGCTTCTTCTACTTCTACTTCTACTTCTACTTCTTCGGCGGCACCTTGCCCGTCGTACGCAGCGTGCCCACCGTCTTGAGGAGACGGTCCGCCGGGTCGCGCAGGGACTGGTGGGCCAGGACCGTGTTGCGCAGGCCGCGGACCGGGCGGCGCCACAGGCGGTGGGCCGCCGCCACCGGGTGGGGGCGGGTGGCGAAGCCCTCGCCGACGCGCAGTTCGCGGGTCTTGAGCCAGTCCTTCCACTCCTTGTCGCCGCGTCCCAGGTCCATGAGGCGTACGCCGTGCCGGCCGGCCTCCTCGGCCATCCGGAGGTGCATGATCAACCCCGGTGAGTAGTACCGGAGTTCGGGGTCGTACGCCGTGAACCAGGCCGCGAACAGCGTGCGGGACGTCGGGCCGAAGTGGGCCGCCACGGGGCGGTCACCGGCGTAGAGGACCGACAGAATGCCGGTGAAGTGTTCCTCGCGGACGCGGAAGAGATGGTCCACCAGGTCGACGATCCACGGGCGGGCGAAACGGTCCATGCGGCCGGTCCTGCGGTACTGCGCCGACTTCCAACGCATCAGCGTGCGCAGCACCTTGGGGTCGCGTTCGTCGTAGACGAAGCGCATCTCGCCGAGGTCGCGGCCCAGCCTGCGTTCCTTCTTCAGGGTCGTCTTGGCGATGCCCGGGTACGCGCCGCGCAGCCACTCCGGGTAGGGGACCTCGCCGTCGCCGTCCTTCAGGTCGATCACCGGGGACGCGAAGGTGCCGGTGACGTAGCGGCCGAACGGCTGTTGTTCCTCGACGAGATGGTCGAACTCGAAGACCGACAGGCCGCAGGCCCGCAGGAGTTGCTGGGCGTCCCAGGTGACACCGGGCCGGTGCACCAGGGCCTGGCAGTCGGAGAGGCCGAGGCCGATGGCCCGGCCGACGCCGACGGGGTTGCGCTCGTACGGGAGGAAGCCGACCGGCTCTCCGCTCTCGTGCAGAACCGCCACCTGCGCCCCGCCGCGGTGGCGGCCGACGCCGTCCGCGAACTCCGGTGCCAGAAAAGGGTTCGCGTAGTCCGGCGACTCGTCCATCGCCTTGTGCCAGGCCTGGCGGAGCGTGGTGGTGAGCTCCTCCGGTCTGTGGATCGTGATGTCCGCCTTGCTGTTGGATCGCATGGGCGACCGTCCCCCCACTTTCCCCCACGACGCGTCGTCCGCGTCCTGCCTACGTATCCCAAGGTACGACGAGACACGAACAGTTCGGCAGGGCTCAAACGTCGCGAAACAGTACGGACGCTGTCAAGAACGCCTGTGGTCACGGAAAAGGACGGATCACCCTTTCGGAGGTGGGGCTCGGTGGTGTTGCCGGAATTGCCTGTCTCTCCTAGGTACAGGCCGAGGAGTTCGCCGTCCGGCGCGGCACGGGCCCAGGCGCGCACCCGGCCGCCCTTCTCGCCGGTCACCAGCAGGCCGTCGGGGCTGTCCGTCACCGTGACCGGGCGGCCGGTGCGGGTCAGGGTGGCCTGGACGATCCGTTCCAGGGTGTCGGCGCCGACCGCGTCCGCGACGCGTGGGGCGCCCCAACACCCTTCACCCTCAGGCCGTTTGCACCTCGGGGATCTCTCCTCGCACCTGTCGGCCGAGCATCGCCAGTGTCAGGGTCACCGCCACCGACGCCACGGCCACCAGGGTCATCGCCGTTGCCGGGGTGGTGAGTTGGGCGACCGTGCCCGCTACGGCCGCGCCCACGCCCTGCATGGTGAGCATGCCCGCGGAGCGCAACCCGAGGGCGTGGCCCGCGAGTTCGTCGGGGGTGAGTTCCATCAGGCGTTCCTGGAGGACGAGGCTCGCGCCGTAGCCGACGGAGGCGACGCAGACCGCCATGGCCGCCCAGGGCATGCCCGGGCGGAAGGCGAAGAACAGGTACGGCGTGGCCAGCAGGAGGCGGAGCGGGATGTCCAGGCGGGTGCGCAGGGCGCGGGGCACGAAGCGGCCCAGGGTCAGGTCACCGGCGAACATGCCCAGCGCCGCGCTCGCGAACAGCACGCCGGCGGACCGGGAGTCGTAGGAGACGTAGAGGGATTCGCAGCCGACCACCAGGCCGTTGGGGACCCACATGCCGAGGTAGGTGAGGCGGCGGGGGCGGGAGGACCACAGGAGGGCGTTCGTGCGCCAGGTCGCGGCCACCGACGGGCGGCCCGCGGAGCGGGGTGGGCGGGCGGTCAGGCCGAGGCGGAGGAGCAGGGCGGTGGTGGCGTACAGCGCCGCCGCGAGGAGGAGACAGACCCTCGGGGAGAGCACGGCCAGGAGGGCTCCGCCCGCCGCGAAGCCGGTGACCTGCATCAGGCCCGAGGCCATGTTGAAGACCGAACGGCCCAGCAGGTAGCCGTCCTTGGGCAGGATCTCGTTGAGCAGGCCGCCGCTCACCCCGCCGCCCAGCGAGGCGATCAGGCCCTGGAGGAACACGATGCCGAAGATCGCGCCGATCGGCAGACCGGGGAGTGCCAGTAAGGCCGTACAGACTGCGAAGGCCGTGTTGATGCCGGTCAGGGTGACCCGCGGGGGCAGGCGGTCGGCGCCCGAGAGGAAGAAGGTCGCGCCCAGCATCTGGGCGAGCTGCGGGCCGAACATGCTGACGGCCGACAGCAACGGGGACTCCGTCGCCTTGTAGACGAGGGTGGCGAGCGCCAGACCGCTGATCGTGAGGGCCGCGTTCTGGGCGGCGAAGGAGAAGAAGAACGGGGTGTACTCGGGGGTGCGGAAGAGCTCGCGGTAGCTGCGCATGCGGGGAGTCTGCGGGGGTGCGGGTGGGGGTTCTATTCTTTCGCGCGGACGCGAAACACGGGGGTGGCCGGATGGGGTTGTGGCAGCTCAACGCGGACACTCTCGCGCGGAGCCGGTTCGTCCTGTCGTCGTTCGCGGAGACCTTCGCCGCGCTGAAACTGCTGCACGCGGGGGTGGGCGCGCACCCGGGCGAGCAGGTGTGGCTGCGTGATCATCTGCCTGGCTACCAGGGGCTGTTGGCGGCCGATCCGGTCACCGGAGCGCTGGTGCGGGCCGGGCTCGGGCGGTCCTGGATCGCCGACTTCCTCTGTCCGACCCAGACGGACCGGGAGTCGTTCGCCGAGACCATCGCCCGGGTGCGGGAGACCCGGCCCGAGGACGCGCGGGACAACCTCCGTGTCTCGCTCGCCGGGCCGCTCCCCGCCGCCCTGGAACGCGACGATCTGCCCGAGCGGGCGGCCCGGCTCCTGGAGTACGTCTGGGAGGAGACCGTACGGCCGTACTGGGCGCGGCGACGGCGGGTGCTGGAGGCCGATGTGGTGGCCCGGACGGCACAGGTGAGCCAGGGCGGCTGGGCGGCCGTGCTGGACACGCTGTCGCCGGGGCGGACGCGGTGGCTCGGGGAGAGCCGGCTACAGATCAATCTGCACGCGAATCCGCCCCGGGAGATCTCCGGCGCGGAGTTGCTCCTCATGCCCGTCACGCCGAAGGGCGGGTGGGTGTCGTGGGAGGCGCCGGACCGGTACGCCATCGTCTACCCGTGCGCGGGTGCCCTCGCCGACCATGGCTCGCGCGCGGTGCCCGCGAGTCTGGGCGCGCTGCTGGGCCCGTCCCGGGCGGGTGTGCTGACGCTGCTCGGCTCGCCGATGAGCACCAGCCAGCTGACCGCCGTGACCGGGCAGGCGCTGGGCTCGGTGGGGCGGCATCTGCGGGTGCTGCTGGACGCGGGGCTGGTGGAGCGGCGGCGGGCGGGGCGGTCGGTGCTGTATTCGCGTACGGCGGCCGGGGAGGTCGTGGTGAAAGCGGCGGGGCTGTAGTCGCACGGGCCGCCGGCGAGCCCGTAGGCACGTGGGCCCCCTGGGGAGAACGACATTTACCGGAGTTAGCATCCGGTTATGACGACTACAGAGAACACGGGTCCCCTCGGTGTCGAGATCGGGTCGCTCACGGGCGGCTCGGCGGACCTCTCGCAGTACGCGGGCAAGGCCGTCCTCGTGGTGAACGTGGCCTCCAAGTGCGGGCTGACCCCCCAGTACACGGGCCTTGAGCGACTCCAGGAGCGGTACGCGGCGCAGGGCTTCACCGTGCTCGGCGTGCCCTGCAACCAGTTCCTCGGGCAGGAGCCCGGCAGCGCCGAGGAGATCGCCGAGTTCTGCTCGGCGACGTACGGCGTGACCTTCCCGCTGACCGAGAAGGTCGAGGTCAACGGGGACGGCCGGCACGAGCTGTACGACCGGCTCGTCGGCTTCGCGGACGGCGAGGGCCACACCGGCGACATCCGCTGGAACTTCGAGAAGTTCCTGATCGGCCGAGACGGCACGGTGCTCGCCCGCTTCTCCCCACAGACCGAGCCGGAGTCGGCGGAGGTCGTCGCGGCGGTCGACGGCGCCCTCGCCTAGGAATGTGTTGACCTTGCCCCTGGGGCAGGGCTGAGCGTCCTTGTCGCCGGGCGGACAGGAACCGCCCGGTGACGGAGGATGCTGTGGTGGACGACGAACTGCTGACCATCGGCGCGTTCGCGGCGCGGGCGCGGCTCTCGGCCAAGGCGCTGCGGCTGTACGACCGGCTCGGGCTGCTCGCACCGGATCGTGTCGACGAGGTGAGTGGCTACCGCTACTACCGCGCGAACCAGGTCGAGCGGGCCCGACTCGTGGCGCTGCTACGGCAGTTGGACATGCCGCTGGCCCGGATCGCCGAGCTGGTCGAGACCGACGGGAGCGACGCGGCGGAACTCCTCGCCGGGTACTGGACGGACGTCGAGACCAAGGTCGCCGGACAGCGCACGCTCGCCGAGTACCTCCGTGCACGCCTTTCGGGGAGGAGCTCCGAGATGTACGGAAAGTTCGTGGTCGAGACGGTCGAGGTACCGGAACAGGTGCTGATCACCGAGACCAGGCACACCCTCGCGGACGAGTTGCCGACCTGGATCGGCGCCTCACTGGGGCGACTTGAGGCGGCGGCGAGGGAGTGCGGGGGCGTGAGTGCCGCGCCGTTCGTCGTCTACCACTCCGAGGTGTCGATGGAGAGCGACGGCCCGGCCGAGGCCTGCGTGCCGGTCGCGGACGAGGCGGCGGCGCGCGCCTGGGCCGCGGGGCAGGGGCGGGCCCGGCAGACGGCGGTCCGGGTGGAACCGGCACAGCGGCTGGCGTACGCCCGGATCACCAAGGCGCAGGTGGCGCATCCGCAGATCCTGGCCGCGTTCGAGGCGGTGGAGCAGTGGGTCGCCGCGCAGGGGCTGCGGTACGCCGGGCCGTGCCGCGAGGTGTACTTCGCCGACTGGAACGCGGCGGGCCCGGAGGACCCGGTGTGCGATGTGGCGTTCCCCGTGAACTGAGGCGCCACAGACGGCGGTCGCGGGCACAAGCCGAGCCCCCTCGGCCAGGACGGCGGGCCAGTCGAGAGGGCTCTTCTTGAAACGCTTGTACTGCTTGCAACGCTTCTACTGCTTGCACCACTTGTGCTGCTCGTACTGCCTGTCGTGCATGAACTGCACTGTGCTGCTTATGGAGTTGTGAAAGGTGATCCAGCCGCATCAGTGAAGGTCGTGCGCCCCCCGCGCGACATCTGCCACGAAGGCGTTCCACGAGTCCGCGGGGAAGGCCAGCGTCGGTCCCTCGGAGACCTTGGAGTCCCGCACGGCCATGGCCGCGAGAACCGGTGACTTGATCTCGACGCACGCGCCGTTCCCGGTGGAGTACGAGGACTTGGTCCAAGTGTCCGTGGCGCCCTGACGAATTGCCATTTTTGCTCCGGTTATGCCAGTTGTTGAGTTGCTGTCACCGCGCGTCGCGTCCGGCCACGAACTCTCCGGACGCACAACACGGTTTGCGCCAACGTCTGTTGCTCGATGGCGTGATCGACGCTACTCGCCAACATCGGCGGGCGAAGCGGCCATTCACTCGACCGGGTGGCATATACCCCTGGTGTCTTCCATCCCGCCCGGCGGAAGGTGTACTCTGCGGCACCTTCCGCCAACGGGGCCCCTCAGCGCGCGTATTCCTTCGCGATGTCCGCGATGAACTGACGGGACTGGTCCACGTTCAGGGCCTGTGCCCTCAAGTGCTCGTACATCACGCTGTACTTCTGGACGTCGTTCGCCTTCTCCAGGTACAGGTCGCTGGTGACGCCCTCGATGTAGACGACGCTGGAGTCCGCCGCGTCGGGGAACTCCAGGATCGCGTACTGCCCGTTGAGCCCGGGATGGGCGCCCATGTCGAACGGGATCACCTGCACGGTCACGTGCGGCAGTTGGGACTGCTCGACGAGATGCTCCAACTGGTCCCGCATCAGCGAGCGGTTGCCGACCACCCGGCGCACCGCGGACTCGTCCATCACGGTCCACAGCCGCAGCGGGTTCTCCGGGGCGGAGATCCGTTCCTGCCGGCGCAGCCGCACCTGGACCCGCTTCTCGACATCGGCCGAGGCGGTCTCGGGCAACGCCCCGGTGATGAGCGCCTCGGCGTACTGCCGGGTCTGCAACAGGCCGGGGACGACCTGGGGATCGTAGACGCGCAGACTCGCCGCGTCCGTCTCCAGCCCGATGTAGACGCTGTACGGGATGTCGCCGAAGGAGTGCCACCAGCCTTGCTGGCGCGAGTCCTTGGCCATCTGCATGAGGGAGTCGACGATGCGGACGTCCTCCACCTCGTAGACCCCGCACAGGTCGCGGACGTCGCGCTGGCTGATGCTGCGCCGCCCGTTCTCCAGCCGGCTGATCTTCGACTGCGACACCAGCAACCGCTCGGCGACTTCTTCGGCCGTCATGCCCTTGAGCTCTCGGAGTCGACGCAACTCCTGGCCCAACCGGCGTCTCCTGACGGTGGGATTGACACTTGACGCCACGGGAACGTGCACCTCCGGCTGCATGCCTGTACTTGCTGCTACTTGCTGCTCACTGCTTGCCACTTTGCGTATCTGCTGTTGAGCAGACTGCCACCAAGGTGGTTTCTACCGCTGGGAAACGGTGGATATGCGGCAGGTACGAGCCATGTTCGGGTTGCCTGAGGCGTCCGCGAAGGCGTCCGTAGATGCGGCCGAGCGGGGTGGAGAGACGTTACGTCTACTCCACCCCGCTCGGACCAGCGGCTCCCGAACCGGGTCTTGGGGACTGCGGTGCGGCGTGTACTGCGGTCGTGCGGTGGTACCGGTCGTGCCGTGTGCCGCTCCGCGGTTTCCGGCGTGTGCCGTGGGACTGCGGCTCAGTGAGCCACGGCGCGCGCCATGGTGCCGCGGTGCGGCTGCATCGGAACACCACGAGCCGGTTCCGGTGGCCTTGATCCGGGCGCGGCCTGACGGCCGGCCGGGGCCGGGCTACGGCGTGGCTGTGCCGCCACCCCGTTCTGGACGTCCATCACGGCGTGCGCCACGAGTCCGCCCATGGGGTCGTGCCTGATCAGGTCCCGCAGCCGGGAGCGGGACGAGCGTCCCTCATTACCCGGATACAGGTGTTTGCCCAGACCTACCGCGTGCGCCAGTGCGGCGAGCGCGGCTGTCCGCGGGTCCGGTGGCACACCGGTGCGGATCGCGGAATCGAGTCGGCCCCTGATCTCGCGGCTGATCTCGTTGTCCGTCGCTTGGTAGCGAGTCGTCGGCAACACCCCGCACATCTGTCCCGCCACGGCATGCACCATGCCGCACCGCTCGAGATGCGAGAGGTAGGTCTGGCGAAGTCCCAGTCGGGGCCCGCCAATCCAGTTCACTGCACGCACGGGAGCGCCACGCCTTCGCAGCAACTCCAACGCGCAGTCCAAAGTCGGATCTCCGGTCGGCCGTGGTACGACCACGGCGATACGATCCCCGTCCGGGGCTATCCGTCCGGCCAGCGCCAGCTCCACTAGCTGTGCTCCGGCCAGACCGAGGTCGAGCGACTGCGGCTGTGCAGTGGTACCCGTGGCCGGGTCCAATGCCAGCAACAGAAGCTCTTCCGGAAGTGTTCTGCGGCTCCTGCCCATCCATGCCTCCCCGCGTGGATGAATGACAGGGTGACCCCTCTCACATTGGTCTGTCGAGAGCGCGTGACCGCTTCGTGATGGAACCGGCAGGTATGTCGTTCTCGTCTACCGCGAGGGGTAAGCCCGCACACAGGACACTGGTACATGGTTCGGACAGCGGTGTTGATGCGTTGTCCGGGCGGCGGGTAAGAGATTTTCCAGCTGGCTTCCACCTGATTTTCCAGCTGTTTTTGTCACTAACTCGGTTATCTCGGTCGGTTCGGTTGACGCACGCGGAGCGTGCGGCGCATGGAGGAGGCATCGGTGGCGGGCGAGTCCCCCGACAGGTCGAAGAAGCGCGAGTCGTCGGCAGAACCGACGCCGGGGAGCGCGAGTCCGGTTCCTGAGGCCAGGGGCGAGCGCGATCCCCGGTTGGCGGTGGCCCGCGAGACCGGGACACCGTCCACGGCTCAGCGCGGGGGCGTGGACACGGCGACGAAGATCTTCTCGATCCGGGAACTGCGGACGGAGACGACGGAGGACGCCGCGGACATCGAGGACACCGAGGATGCCGGGGACACCGAGGGGGCTGAGGCGGAGGCCGGTGGGTCCGGAGACGCTGGTGGGTCCGGTGACGGAGGTGACTCCGGTGACGCCGGTGGCTCCGCTGACGCTGAGGCCTCCGAGGACGCCGATGCGCAGAACCCTTCCGCCAAGGGCGGCCCGGAGGGCGACGCTCGGTTGCGTGCGGCTGTGGCGGCTTGGGTGTCGTCGGGGTCGAACGGGGAGAAGCCGACCGACACCGAGGAGTCGGCCGGGGGCGAGACGGCTGACGTGACTGAGGACTCGGAGAACGTGGCTACGGCCGAGGGTCCCGAGGACGCGGAGACGCCCGCTGGAGGCCCGGAGACCGAGGACGGCGGGGACGGCGGGGAAACCTCCGCCTCCGACGCTCTCAAGGGCGCTGAGGCCGCTCAGGAGAGCGATTCGGGCGAGCGGGTCGAGGATGCCGGGGACGCGGAGGCGCGCGATTCGGGTGCCGCCGAATCCGAATCCGAGTCCGAGTCCGAGTCCGAGTCCGACGGTGGCGGTGACGGTGACGTGACCGAGGGTGAGCGGGTCGCTGACGCGCGCTCGGAAGCCGAGGGGGACGCGGCCGAGGCCGGCGCCGCCCCGAAGGACGCCGAGGACGCGACCGCGGCCAAGACCGACGACCGTCCGGAGGACGCCGAAGGCGACACGGACGCGGACCCCCGGACCACGGACACCGGCACCGAAGACGCCGCCCCCGCCGACGCACCTGACGCGCCCGACGCACTCGACGCACAACCGGAAGCCGCCGACGGCGAGTCCGCCCCGGAGGGGCCACCCGCAGCCGACGACGAGACCCGCACGGGCGGTGCGGGTGGGAACACGAAGGCGGCCGATGGCGAAGCCGAGGCCGTCGATCACCCCACCGCCGTCTTCAAGGCGCCCC
>NZ_JBLTJC010000096.1:0-32114 GCF_048158785.1 Streptomyces colwelliae
CACCGGGACGGGCCCAATCTTGAATGGCCCGAACGGACTATGGGTAAGCGGCAGACGCGGCGAAGATCCTCGACCTCACGGACTACCTCGGCCGCAAGCCGAAGGCGCTCTCCGGCGGTCAGCGCCAGCGTGTCGCGATGGGCCGCGCCATCGTGCGGTCGAACACGCCGGACAGGACGGTGGGGTCGAAGCGGCGCAGGTACTCGGCGACGAGTTCGTCCTTGCCGTCGAAGTGCTGGTAGGCCGTGCGCTTGGACACCTCGGCCGCAGCGCAGAGCTGGTCCATGCCGGTGCGGTTGATGCCCTGTTCGCGGAAGAGCTGCTGGGCCGCGCTGATGATGCGCTCGCGGGCGCCCCGGCCGCGGCGGCGGCCCGTGGGGCCCTTCTCCAACTCCGTCATGGGGACATCCTACCGCGACTGGGTAACGGCCGGTGTACATAGTTTGCGTCCTGCTCGCCCGCCCCATACCGTAAGCACACAGGGCGGTGTACTTAACATCGTCGTCCCAGACACACACGGCACACACGGCACCACCGATCCGAGGGAACGACCATGGGAAAGCTCGACGGCAAGGTCGCGGTCATCACCGGCGGCACCACCGGCATGGCGCTGGCCGGCGCGAAGCTGTTCGTGGACGAGGGAGCGCATGTCTTCATCACCGGCCGCCGCCAGGACGCCCTGGACGAGGCCGTGAAGGAGATCGGCCGCAACGTCACCGGCGTCCAGGGTGACGCCGCCGACCTGGACGACCTGGACCGCCTGTTCGACACCGTCAAGCGGGAGAAGGGCAGCCTCGACGTGCTGTGGGCCAGCGCCGGAGGGGGCGAGCCCGCCCCGCTCGGCGAGATCACCGAGGCCCAGTTCGACACCTGGTTCGGGCTCAACGCCCGCGGCACCCTGTTCACCGTCCAGAAGGCCCTCCCGCTCTTCAACGACGGCGGCTCCATCCTCATGACCGGCTCCAACGCCTCCCTCGGCGCCTTCCCCGGCTGGAGCGTCTACGCCGGCAGCAAGGCCGTCCAGCAGGCCTGGGCCCGAACCTGGCTCAACGAGCTCAAGGACCGCCGCATCCGCGTCAACGTCCTGACCCCCGGCCAGGTCGCCACCGCCAAGCAGGCGGAACTCTTCGACGAGGCCACCAAGCGCCAGTTCGAGTCCCTCATCCCCCGCGGCCGGATGGGCAGCCCCGACGAGATCGCCACCGCCGCCCTCTTCCTCGCCTCCGACGACTCCAGCTACGTCAACGGCATGGAACTCGTCGCCGACGGCGGCACCACCGCCATCTGAACCGACCAACCACAACCAGGGCAGGACACCTCATGAGCAGCATCAGCATCATCGGCACCGGGAACATGGCCCGCACCATCGGCGCGCGGGCGATAGCGGGCGGCAACACCGTCGAGGTCATGGGCCGCGACCGGTCCAAGGCCGCCGACCTGGCCAAGGCCCTCGGCGGCGGCGCCACGACAGGAGAATGGGGCACCGCCCCGGCCGGCGACATCGTCATCGTGGCCCTGCTGTACGACGGCGTCGTGCCGGCCGTCGCGCACTACGGAGACGCTCTGGCGGGCAAGGTCGTCGTCGACATCAGCAACCCGTTCAACGCCACGTTCGACGGGCTGGCCCACGACGGGGAGACCTCGATCGCGCAGGAGGTCGCCAAGGTGGCCCCGGCGAGCGCCAGTGTGGTGAAGGCGTTCAACACGATTTTCCGCCAGGTCCTGGAGAAGGGCCGGCCCGACGTGTTCATCGCCGGCGACGATGCGCGGGCCAAGGCGAGTGTGGAGGCGTTCGTCGAGAGCCTCGGGCTGCGTCCGCTGGACGTCGGCGGCCTGAAAATGGCGCACTGGCTGGAAGGAGCGGGCGTGGTCACGGTGGGCCTCGCCAACCACGGGGTGGGGAACCTGGACTTCGCCCTCGGCGTCACCGAACTTCCCGTCTGAGCAGACGGTTGACGGAGCACCGAGAGGACTCGTCATGAAGCTTGGTTTCACACTTCCCGTCATCGGGCCCGCTATCAGCAGCGCAGTTGGTCTGAGCGCGTTCTGCCGCGGGATCGAGGACCTTGGCTACGACACGCTGTGGGTCGGCGATCGCCTGGTCCAGCCGGTCGATATGCACAGCCTCTATCCGGGCAAAGAGCAGCCGTACCCGCCGCAGATGAAGCGTTACCTCGACCCGGTGCTGCTGTGGACCGTCGCCGCTACGGCGACCAGCCGGGTGCGGCTGAATGCCAGCACGCTCAGCACCTTCTACTACGAGCCGCCGCACCTGGCCCGGATGCTGACCACGCTCGACGTGCTCAGCGACGGCCGTCTCGAGGTCGGCGTGGGACTCGGGTGGATGAAGGACGAGCACGACATCTCCCGCAGCGCGGACTGGCACCGGCGCGGGCGGATGCTCGATGACCTGCTGGCGTTCCTGCACGAGTGGTGGACGGCCAACCCGGTGTCCTGGGACAGCGAGTTCTTCTCGCTGCCGCCGGTCCACGCCGACCTGCGCCCGGTGCAGGCGGGCGGGCCGCCCATCTGGATCGGCGGCGCCAGCGAGGCCGCGATGCGCCGGGTCGGCCGCAGCGCCACCGGCTGGCTCGGGGTCGATTTTCTGCCGGACGAGGTCGCCGGCCAATTGTGGTCGCTCGCGCGCCAGGCGGCGCAGGAGGCCGGCCGCGATCCCGACGCGCTGAAGAAGGCCATACGTATCAACCTCGAACCGGGCACGACGGTGGATTCGCTGGCCGACAAGCTCAAGCGCTTCGCCGAGTCCGGTGCGGACGAGGCGTTCGTGGACGCCTTCGCACTGTTCCCCAGCCTTGACCAGATGCTTGACTTCGCCGGCCAGGTGATCGCGCGCGCCGGTCGGTTGTGACCACCCAGGAGCCGGACAACCAAGGACGTCCTCACCTGCTTGTCCGCCGAGACCGGGGTGCTGAACAGCCCGCTCGGCACCAAGGAAGCCATCAAGCCCAAGTAGGGCACCACTCCTGATCCCGGTCCCGGCAGCCTGTTGGCTGCCGGGATTCGTGCTGTCCGGCACCCGCGGCGCTCCATCGGTACCCGGACAAGCCGACACGCGCGGCGTGCGTGACGAACGTGGCTACGGCTGCTCGGCGCTTTGTGCCCGTACCGGGCGTGGGCGGCCCCGGAGTGCGGCGGAGGTGGAGCCCGGCGTCCTCGTCACCGGGCGTCAGCGCAGCGGCAGGCTTTCGAGGGTGAAGACCGGGCTGGTCAGCGGATCGCCGTAAAGGAAGGTGTCCATTTGGGAGTTGGTCACCAGCAGCTGGTCCCCGCTCACGGCGACGCCCGTGGTGGTGTCGGCCCCGGAGTAGGTGCGGGCGGAGACGACGGTGGCCCGGGTGTCGTCGCCGGACAGGCGCAGGGTGTCGACCTCGTTGTTCACGGAGCGGGCGATGTACAGGGTGTTCCCTCGCCGTGCCATCCCGTCGGCACTGGTCAGGGCCGGTGCGGCGATCCTGCGGATCTCGCCGGTGGCGAGGGTGAGCCGGTAGAGCGCGCCGCTGTACCAGTAGCCGATGATCAGCGACGCGCCGTCGGGGGTGGTGACGATGCCGTTGCCGTTGGACTGGCCGGCCACGTAGTCCGGCAGGCGGTGGGCCACCTCCAGGGTCCGATGGGCGCCGGTGGCGGGGGAGTTCACCTCGGCGGCCGGAATCCGGTAGACGACGGCGCGGAAGGAATCGGTGATGTAGACGTCCCCGTCGGGGGCGACGGTCTCGTCGTTGACGAGGGTCGGCTCGCCCGTGTCGGGGACGGTGTAGGAGGACACGAGTTTCCCGGTGTTCGTGTAGACGAAGAAGCGCCCGGTGAAGGCGCCGGCGACCAGGAGGCGGTTGCCGGTGGTCTTGATCCCGGTGGCCTGGGTACGGCCGTCCTGACCGCCCGGCAGGAAGGGTTCGAGCGTCTTCGCCCCCAGGCGCCCGCGGTAGACGGTGCCGTCGGCGATGCCGGCGCTGTAGACGTAGTGGTGGTCGGCCGCGACGCTCTCGGGGAAGGCCTGGCTGCCGTCGAGCGCGATCGTGTGGCCGTTGCCCTCGCTGTCATGGATCGGTGCGGCGGTGGCGGGAAGCGTGAGGGCGGCCAGGGCGGCGGGCGTCGCGGTGAGGGTGAGGAGCGTGCGCTGCCAAGTGGCGTGCGTGGTGGTGCGGGTGGACATCGTGAAGGACCTTTCCCCGGGTGACCGGGAGGGACTTGGGCAAGTGGGAAAAGAGAGTCGGTGGTCGCAGGCGCCTGTCAGGACAGGGCGTCGGTGATCGCGTCGGCCGGCGGTGTGGTCGGCCGTCCGATCAGGCGCCGCAGGTCGCCGGAAGCGGTGAACAGCTCGCCGCGGCTCATACCGAGGTCGGCGTCTACGAGGACGTGCGCCAGCTCGGCGGGCAGGCCGGCACCGGTCAGCACCTGGGCGAATCCGTCGGCCGGGAGGTCGGTGTACGTGATCCGCTTCCCGCCGGCGGCCGAGATCACCGCGGCGAGCTCGGCCAGGGTGAACGCCTCGTCGCCGCCCAGCTCGTACACCTCGCCGGCATGGCCCCCGGTGGTCAGTACGACCGCGGCAGCGTCGGCGTAGTCGGCGCGGGCCGCGGCGCTGATCCTGCCCTGGCCGGCCGACCCGACGACGGCTCCGTCGCGCAGTACCAGCGGGAGTTGGGCGGTGTAGTTCTCCAGGTACCAGCTGTTGCGCAGCATCACGCTGGGGACCGCGCGCTCCCGCAGGTACTCCTCCGTGGCGCGATGGGTGGAGGCGAGGACCGTGGTGGCTGTGTCCGCGTGCGACATGCTGGTGTACGCCACCAGCGACACGCCTGCGGCCACGGCGGCGTCGATGGCGCGGCGGTGGTTGGCGACCCGCTCGTCCACGGTCGTGGTCGAGATCAGCAGCAGTTTGTCCGCGCCCTCGAAGGCCGCCGCGAGACTGTCCGGCTCCGCGAAGTCGGCCCGGCGCACCACGAAGCCGCGGTCGGCGAAGTCCTTGATCCTGGTGGTGTCACGGCTGGTCGCGACGATGTCGGAGGCCGGCACTCCGCGGGCCAGCAGCGCCTCGACGGTGAGCCTGCCCAGCTGTCCGGAGGCTGCGGTGACAACGATCGACATGGGGTTCACCCCTTCCTGCCGCGGACCTCCCACGGCGCAAAACCCAGGGTGACCTGGTCACTCTCTTTTGGTAAGGAGCCACTTCGCGGTAAGGTGGCAACCCCGAAGTGAGTATCGAGGTGAGCCGTGTGGCGACCGCCGAGGGCGTGACCGAGCCCACACCGTCATGGGACCCGTACGCGCGTGGCTGCCCTTCGCGTGACGTGCTCGACCAGATCGGCAGCAAGTGGGCGGTTCTCGTGCTGGGCGAACTCGGCAGGCACGGGGCGTGCCGGTTCACCCAGCTGCGGCAGCGGCTGGCGGGAGTGAGCGAGAAGATGCTCACCCAGACGCTGCGCACCCTCGAACGCGACGGACTGGTCCTGCGGACGGTGTACCCGGAGGTGCCGACCCGCGTGGAGTACGAGTTGACCCCCCTCGGCCAGACGCTGCGAGGTCCCCTGAGGGCGCTCACGGAGTGGTCGGTGGGGCACATCGAGGAAGTCCTCGCCGCCCGTGAGGAGTACGACGGCCGCGCTGGAAGACGCTAGTACTGCAACGCGCTTTAGGCCGACAACTGCTTTTCGCTGGACAGTGTCTGGAGCTTCGCCAGTTTGCCCGCGTCGGCCGACCCTGGCTCCGCGGTGAAGACGAGCAGTTTCAGATCGCCCTCGGGAACCGTCAGGACGGTGCTGTCCGTTCTGACGGGTCCGATGTCCGGGTGGTCGATGACCCCACTGCGTCGCTCGAACCGCCTGCTGGCACCGCCGCGCCACAACTCGGTGAACCGCGGACTCACCGAGTGCAGCGCGGTGATCAGAGCGGTGAGTTCATCGTCGGACGGATGGCGGCTCGCGGTCTCCCGCAGATCAGCCACCAGCGATGCTTCGAAATCCTGGTCCTGTCGCCCTGGCTCCGCCGCACAGTTTGTCGTGCTCGTGAAATAACGCCAGGCCATATTGCGCTCGCGACGAGCGGAGCGCGACGGATCACCGCAGAGGGCGGCACCGAGGGAGTTGTAGCGCAGAAGGGTCCAGGTCGCGTCGAACACGGCGACAGGCACTGCGTCGAGGCGATCGAGCAGTTGCTCCGTGGCCGGACCGATGCGCCGGTTGACCCGGCCCGGCTGTGTGATCGAGTGACCGGTGAGGATGCAGAGGTGTTCGTACTCGGCCTGCGCCAGACTCAGCGTACTGGCGAGGGACTTCAACACCTGAAGGGAGGGGCGGGCTCGGCCCTGCTCAAGGCGTTTGACGTAGTCCGCGGACACGTCACTCAACTCGGCCACTTCCTCCCGTCGTAGGCCCGGGGTGCGGCGCGAACCACCCGTGACGAGGTGATCGAAATCGGTGGGCGTGACACGGTCCCGCCACTGCCGAAGCAGCCCACCGAATCGACGGAGTTCATACACGAAGAGCAGTATAAAGACGTGCCCAGCGCGACCAGTTCGCCGCCCGGCCACGCTTCAACTGCATACGGGGAGGCCCGTTGTGCCTCTGCGCAGGCCGGGTCAGCTGGTCGACAGGAAGTCTCCGTCTCCGTCGTCGGCCTGTCGCGCGACCTCGACGAGCCGATCGATCCGACCTGCCTCGACGCGTGCGAACAGATGCGATTCAAACGTCATGCCGGGTCCCTGCTCGGGCACCATCCGAAACAGGTAGCGGCCTGCGATCGTGCTGCCTGCGCTGAACTGCTCCAAGACCGTCAACTCGCCGCCGCCGACCACGAGTTGCCGCATCTCCCTAACGTGCGGGAGGTACGCGACACGGTCGTACACGGCCCCGTTGATGCGCTGGACGAAGGTCGGCGTGATCAGTCTGTCCAGCGTCGTTTCCAGCGGCTCAGTGCTCTCGTCCCCGAACAGCAGCTCCGACAGGACGGCGGGCAGGTCGATTTCCTCGCTCATCAGTGATGCTTCCTTCTGCCCCGCAGAGGGGCGGACGTGTTCACACGGTGATGCCCCACCTCGCGGTGACGGCGCACCGACATCATGCTTTCGGAGATCAACGGCAGACAGGGCCAGCCTGTCCCCCTTGCTCCTGACTGCGGACTTGCCCCAGGGACGGGCTGCTGCCCGGAGCGCTCGTCCGGGGAGGGGAGAAGGCCGCGTAATGAGGGGCGCCCGCCTTGTCCCACTCCCGCGGCCATAGGTGAGGCCGTTTCCGGCGCACCGGGACAGCGGGGGGCGACGGACGTAACGGTGCCCGAGGCGAACCCTGGCCGAGGTCTGCAAGATCGACCCGCCCCGCGAGCACGGACTGGACACCCTCTACACCTACGAGGCACCGCGCACGTACGACCTCACCGTCCAGGTGAGCACCAAGCTGAACCGCAGTCACCTCGTCCACGGCCGGCGAGCGCTCATCCTGCCGTGCCCGGGCCGGACCGAGAAGGACCAACCGCTGACGAAACACGTCAAGGTCACCATCACCGCCGCCGCCTGAGAGACGGACTCGCAAGCGCACAGCCGGCAGGGCAACGACTCGGATCGGTCCGTCAGGGAGTCAGAGGTGGCGGGCGCTGTTCCAGGAGAGTGGGGAAGGTGCCCACGGCGTCGAGTGCCATGGAGAGTTCGGCGACGATCCTCGGGTCGTCCAGGGGACCGCGCAGGAACTCCTCCAGGCGGTGCATGCGGTAGCGCACCGTGTTCTGGTGGCAGTACAGAGCCCGTCCCGCCTCGGCCGCCGATCCGTGTGCTCCGAGCCACGCCCGGGCGGTGGCGAGCAGAGTGGTGCGGTCGTCCTCGGGCAGGGAGAGCACGCCGCCGAGAATGCGGTGGACGGCGCGCTGCGTGGTTTCCAGGTTGTGCATCACCAGTTCCGTCAGAGGTGTGTCGTCGAGCTGGCGCACCGCCGCGGAGCCTGGGGACAGTGACTGCGCTGCGACTTGCGCGTACCGCAGCGCACGGCTGGTCTGGTCGAGACGGTCGTAGAGCGGGCTCACGCCGACGCGGCCTGTCGCGACGGCGCGTACGGCATCGAGGATCCGTTCCACCGGCTGCCGTTGCGGGCAGGAGAGCACTCCTGTCTCGGAACTCGGCTGCGCACGCCACGCCGATCCGATGTCGAGGGCTCGTAACCGGCTGTCCAGGCCTGGCAGTGGCGGATCGCCGACGGTGAGGGCCTCGGCGGTCACGACGAGAAACGATCCCTGGAACGGGAAGTCGAGCATGCGCGCGACTTCCCAGATGGTGTCGCTCTCCGAGGAGGGCCCGTCGATCAGCTCGGCGACCAGGGCGGAGCGGCGCCGGTCGGTCTCCACCATCCGTTCCGCGAGCGTTTCCCGGTAGGCGTTGGTGAGGGCCGAGGACTGCGCGTCGGCGATCTCCCAGATCTGCCCCGCCGATTCCAGGAGCGCGTCGGGCGCGTCGCCGCCCAACTTCCTTGCTTCATGGAGGAGTTGCTCCCAGAGGTGTTGGGCGCCCAGGCGGTAGGCACGCAGGATCTCCGGCAACGGCGCGTTCTGCAGGGCGCGTTTCCGTCCGGTCTCCGCGGGCCCGGACAGGTCGATCGACGGCGCGTCGGGGTCGGCCAGATAGCTGATGGAGCCATGGAAGTTGTGGCGCATGGACGCGCGCAGGTCCTCCGGGCGCACCACCATGGTCCGGTAGAACTCAATGTTCTCGTAGGTCAGTTCGGCCATCTCCGCGGCGATGGCATCGAGCCTGCCGAGCAGGACTCTGGCCAGTTCGGCCACCATGCGTCTGGGCTGTGTCACGTGCACGTGGGCGAGCCTAGGGCAGCGTCAGTCACGGGTTTTTCCCCAACGACCGAGTCCCCGCACGGTCGTTGTCGACGAGGACAGAAATCCGTGTCGATGCCGACATGGTGTCCGGCAGGTCCCTGTTGCGAGGATCGTCACGTAAAGATCAGACCTGCGTGCATGAAAGCGAACTGACGTGAGCAATCTCGCCACCGCCCTGGCGGAAGCGGCCGAACGACACCCACAGCGACCGGCGGTGCGCGTCGACGAGAGTGTCCTGAGCTATGCCGAGCTGGACGAGTTCAGCGCCCGGGTGGCCGGCGGACTGCTCGCCCACGGTGTGCGCCCCGGCGATCGCGTGGGGATGAGACTGCCCAATGTCCCGGCCTTCCCCGCCCTCTGTTTCGGTGCTCTGCGCGCCGGGGCGATCGTCGTGCCGCTCTACCCTCGGCCCCGGCTGCTTGCGCCGCGCCCCCGCGGCACCGCCCGCGGTGCACGACTTGTCTTCTACGGGGCTGACGCGGAGCGGGTCCAGGAAGCCGAGACGGGTGACACGACGCTCGTCCCGATCGGCCCCGCCTTCCTCGACCAGGTGGCCTTCTGGCCCCACCACTCCGCTGTGGTCGACCGTGCCGATGACGACCCGGCAGTCATTCTCTGCACGGGGGAAGCCGCCAAGGGCCCGTGGGGCACCGCCCTCACGCACGGCGCGTTGCGCAGGAATCCGGTCCTGACCGCCAGGGCGCTGTTCGACGAGGCAACCGCGGATGACGCCTCGGAGTCTGTGCCGGCATTCTCCTCCGGCGGTCGGACCTACGGCCTCAGCGCGGTGCTCCTCGCCACGGCATGCCTGCCGGTGGGACCAACGCCCGCCGCACCGGCCGTACCCGACGAGCCTGGAGAGCCAGTCGCCACACCGCTCGAATCCAGCGCCGGGAGCGGGCGTTGACGCTCCGGCGGCAGATTCTGACCGTGCTCAAGGACGACGCCGTCGACGCTACCGAGCGGGCAGCCCTCGTGGCCCATGACGCCGGCCGGCAGGCTCGTCGAGGGCGACAACCCACCTCCAGCGAGGTCATGGCCGTGGCGTTCGAGGAGTTCGCGCTCGTCATCGACGCCGATCAGGCCCGCGCCGCCCCGCAAGAAACCGGGCCGGCCGCATGGAACCAGGACGGGTCGTACGGCCTGTACGACGGGTTGTACGGCCTGTACGAGGAGATCCACGGAGGCACCCGGTGAACCCCTGCACGGCCCGGAGTCCACAGGCCCAGTCCCCCCATCAGCGGTGTGCCGACGGCTCCGGCCGCCAGGACACCGCGCCACCGTACGGCCTGGCCCGCCCCCTATCACTTGACTGACCGGCGGGCAGCCGACGGCGAACAGGAAGACCATGACGTACTCAGGCCAGTCCGGTGACCCAAACGGCTTCGAGCCCGACGGGGCCACGACGACGATGCGGTTCACGCCCGTCATCCGCGCGCGGCACAGAGGCAGTGAAGCGCCTCCGCGTCCCGACCTGGAGCCGATCTTCACCGAACTCGCCCGGCAGTGGGAAACAGCCGGCCGGCTCGTCCCCGGACGGGCGGAAGAGGAGCGGACGACACTCGCCCGCCACTACCCCCGGCCCGGCTGACCCGCATGCACGACAAGCACCGAGGGGTGCCCGGCGCCGAACACATCCGCGTACGGGCCCGGCCGCCAAGAGCGCCTGATCCGCGGGCTTGTGCCGCGCGTGGGCTGTGCGCGGTGCCCGGGGACCTCGATGTCAGTGGTGACCACTAGTTTGGAATCACTGGAGATCGGCCGGGCCGGCCGATGGGGTCTTGGGGAGGGGTGTGCTGTGTCCGCTGCGCAGACACGACAGTCGGGGAACACGACGTATCTGGAGCTGTCCCAGGAGAGCGGCGGTGCGCACAAGTTCTACGAGGTGACGGTCGAGGGGACCACCGTCTCCGTGCGGTACGGACGGATCGGGGTGGACGGGCAGCGTCAGATCACGACCTTCCCGACCGAGGAGAAGGCGAAGACCGCGGCGGCGAAGAAGATAGCCGAGAAGGTGCGCAAGGGGTACGCGCCCGCGGTTCAGGGGCAGCGGGCGGCCCGTGCCGTGACGCGTCGTCAGGTGACGTCCGCTCCGTCGACGGCGCGGTCGACCGCACCGGTGCTGTGGCGGTTCCGTACGGGTGCCTCGGCGTTCGGTATCCATGTGGACGAGGACCGCTGCTGGGTGGGCAACCAGCACGGCAACGTCTACAACCTGAGCCACGACGGTGAGGTGCTGGCGCACTACTCGCTGCCGGACGGTGTGAAGTGCCTGGTGGCGGACGATTTCTGGATCTACGCGGGCTGCGACGACGGCCGGGTGTACGACCTGTCCTCGAAGGTGCCGTTCGCGGCCTACGACATCGCGGCCGAGGTGGACATCTTCTGGCTGGACATCCACGCGGGTGTGCTGGACGTCTCCGACCGCAACGGCGGTCTGACGGTCATCGACCACGAGGACGAGCTCCAGTGGTCGCGCAACTCGGCGGGGGACAACGCGTGGATGGTGCGGGCCGACGACCACGCCGTCTACCACGGGCACAGCCAGGGCGTGACGGCGTACGCGGCGGACGGCGCCAGGCAGCTGTGGCACACCGCGACCAACGGCAATGTGCTCTTCGGCTGGCAGGAGCAGGACGCGGTCTACGCGGGGACGGGACGGCGGGTCGTCCAGCGGCTCGCGAAGTCCTCCGGGGCGATCGAGGCCTCCTACCAGTGCGACGCCGCCGTGTACTCGTGTGCCACGTCTTCCGGCGGGCGGTACGTCTTCGCGGGTGACTCGGCCTCGTCCGTCTACTGCTTCACCGCCGAGGGCACCCGGTTGTGGAAGCTCGGCACGGGGGGCGGTTCGGCGCTGTCGATGCAGTATCACGACGAGCGGTTGTACATCGTCTCCACGGACGGGTCGCTCGCCTGCATCGACGCGAGCGAGGCCGCGATCACCGCTGCTCAGTCGGGCACCGTGCCGGTCGCCGCGGACGTCAAGCTGGCCGCCGCTCTGCCGACGTACGCGCCGCTGACCACCGCCGCCTCCGTCGCCACGGTCAGCGTCGTGCCGGCGGCGGGGAGCGGGGTCGTCGTGGAGTGCTTCGAGCAGGGAGGCCGGGTGCGGGTGCACGTGGTCTCCGAGGGTTATGAGCGGGGGTGGAACGTGCAGTTCCCGCGTGCGATACGTGAGCCGGGCGCGCGTTATGTGGTGGACGCCTTGCATTCCACCTCGGGTGGCTTCTACCGGGTGCGTGGGGAGATCCGGCGTCTGGTGTGACGGGGCCCGGTGCCTCGTCCGGGTGACGGCGGGCTGTTCCGTCCCGGCCGTCGGCCGCGGTGCGCGAGTCTCGTCCCTGTCGGACGTCCTTCCGTCCGGGGCAGTCGTGGAGGTGGGGGTTGGCTCGTCGGGCCGTGGTGCGCGATCCGCGCGCGTACGTGACCGCGGCCCGGCCCGGCACACCGTGTGCCGGGCCGGGCCGTCGTTCAGAAGTCCCAGCTCTGGCTCCTCGCTCCGTTGCAGCTCCAGCTCACCAGGAGCTGGCCGTTCTCAGGCCGGCCGGCCAGGATGTCGAGGCACTTGCCGTTCATCCGGCTGCGGATCGCGCCGCCGTCGCGGTACCACTTCTGGTTGGTGCCGCCGGTGCAGTCCCACGTGCTCACCGATCCCTGCTCACCGGGGTTGAACGCGTAGATCTCCAGACACTTGCCGTTCATGCCCGAGCGGATCTGCTCGCCGTCCCAGCTCCACTGCTGGTTGGTGTTGCCGGTGCAGTCCCACGTCACGGTGGAGGCGCCGTTCTCGTTGTGGAACATGAAGATGTCGGCGCACCTCCCGTTCAGGTTGGACTTGAGCAGCGGTGCCGCGGCGTGTGCCGGCGGTGCCGTCACGGCACCGCCGAGCGCGAGCCCGATCGCCGCCAGCAGCGGCACCAGTCGTTTCGCAGCCTTCATGTCGTCCCTCCACATAGCCGGTGCGCGATTGCGCTGACCCATGGCTATCGGCCGGGGGTTGTCCGGCGCCGGGCCGGCGCCGCCGGACATCAACTGCCGGACAACCACCGGGCGGTGGGGCTGCGGCAAGGCTCGGGAGAGGAAGGGCATGCCACGCGCCGAACGGCCGCTTGACCTGGACACCGGTCCGCTGACGCGCTTCGCGGCCGACCTGCGGAAGCTGCGCGAGGCGGCGGGACGGCCGCCCTACCGGACGATGGCCAAGAGCGCGCACTACTCGTCCACGACGCTGTCCGACGCCGCGGGCGGACGCGCGTTTCCCAGCCTCAGCGTCACGCTCGCCTATGTCGAGGCGTGCCAGGGCGACCGCTGCGTATGGGAGTCGCGTTGGCACGCGGTCGCCGCCGAACTCGCCGCGGACGCGCAGGGCGAGGAGCCCGGGGAAGCCGGCGGGCAGAGCACGCCGTACGCCGGGCTGTCGGCGTTCCAGCCGGAGGACGCCGACCGGTTCTTCGGGCGGGAGCGGCTGACCGACGAGATGTTCGCGCGGGTGCGCGACCGCCGGTTCCTGGCGGTCTTCGGGCCGTCCGGATCGGGGAAGTCCTCGCTGCTGCGGGCGGGGCTCGTCGCCCGTGCGCGGGCGGCGGGGTGGCCGGCGATGCTCCTCACGCCGGGCCCTCATCCGGTGGAAGAGCTCGCGGTCCGACTGGCCGCGCTGACGGGGGAGGCCCCCGGCGCGCTGCTGACCGAGCTGCGCGCCGATCCCGAGGCGCTGCACCTGCGGATCCGGCAGGCCACGGTCGACCGTACGCCGGACGTCGACACCCTGATCGTGGCCGACCAGTTCGAGGAGGTCTTCACCCTCTGCCGGGACCGGGCCGAACGGGACGCGTTCATCGGCCTGTTGATCGCAGCCACCACCGCGAGGAGCAGCCGGACCCGGGTGGTGCTCGGCGTGCGCGCGGATTTCTACGGCCACTGCGTCCAGGATCCCCGGCTGGTCGAGGCGATGCGCGACGCGCAGCTCGCCGTAGGCCCGATGAGCAGCCAGGAGCTGCGCGAGGCGATCACCCGGCCGGCCGGGCTCGCCGGCTGCACGGTGACCGGCCCGCTGCTGGCGGCCGTGGTCGCGGACGCGACCGGTCAGCCAGGCGCGTTGCCGCTGGTCTCGCACGCGATGGTGGAGACCTGGCGCCGCCGCAGCGGCAACCGCCTGACCCTGGACGGGTACCTGGCGGCCGGCGGAATCCAGCACGCGCTCGCGCAGACCGCCGAGAGCGCCTACCGGGCGTTGTCGCCGGTGCGGCAGACCATCGCCCGCTCGCTGTTCCTGCGGCTGACGGCGCTCGGCGACGGTACCGAGGACACCAGACGCCGTATCACCCCGGACGAGCTGGATCCGGGCCCCGACACCGCCTTCGTACTCGAATCCCTCGCCCGGCAACGGCTGGTGACACTGGACGAGAGCTGTGTGGAGATCACCCACGAGGCGATCATCCGGTGCTGGCCGAGGCTGCGCGGCTGGCTGACCGAGGACCGGGAGCGGCTGCTCCTGCACCGGCAGCTCACCGACGCGACCGCCGGCTGGGAGGCGCAGGGCCGCGACCCGCACGCCGTGTGGCGAGGGGCCCGCCTCGCCGCGGCACTGGACCTGGCCGCCGCGGACGGCGACCGGCTGACGTCCAGGGAACGGAGCTTCCTCGCCGCGAGCAGGGACGCGCAGGCCGGCGAACTGGCGGCGGTCAGACGGCGGACGGTCCGCCTGCGGCAACTCGTGACGCTGCTCACCGTCCTGATGGTCACCGCGGTCGCCGCCGGCGTACTGGCCGTGGGCTCGCGCGACTCGGCCGTCCGGCAACGCAATGTGGCCGTCGCACGGAAGGCCGCCGCGGACGCGGCCGAGGTACGGCGGCACAACCCCGCGCTCGCCGCGCAGCTGAACCTCGCCGCGTACCGGCTGGCGCCCACGGCCGACGTCCGCGATCAGCTCATGAGCAGCGGTGCGACGCCGTACACGAGCCGGCTCACCGGGCACACCTCCGACGTGGTCTCGATCTCCTTCGCTCCGCGGAACCCGGTTCTGGCGACGGCGAGTTGGGACCGTACGGTCCGTCTGTGGGACGTCGGCGACGCCCACCGTCCCGTCCAACTGGCGGTCCTGCACGAGCCCTCGCGACTGCTGTCGGTCGCGTTCGGGCAGGGCGGTCGCGTCCTGGCGGCGGCGAGCGAGGGGTCGGTGCGGCTGTGGGACGCGGGGGACCGGCGGGCGCCCGTCGAGCTGAGCACCCTGCCGGAACAGCCTGCCGCGCCGACATGGGTGGCGTTCCGGCCGGACGGTGACGTCGTCGCCACCGGGCACACCGACGGCACGACGCGGCTGTGGAACGTGACGGACCCCCGGCATCCGCGGCGGTTGGCCATCCTCAACGGCCATACAGCCGCGGTCACTTCGGCGGCGTTCAGCCCGGACGGCCACACCCTGGCGACCACCGGCGACACCACCGCCCGGCTGTGGGACGTCACCGAGCCCGCGCAGCCCCGCCGGCTCGACGTGCTGCGCGGACACACCGACACCGTGACCTCGGTGGTGTTCGGTCCGGACGGCCGGACCGTGGCGACCGGCAGCTGGGACCACACCGCACGGGTCTGGCGCCCGGGCAGCGGCCGGCGGACACCACCGCCGGCCGTCCTGCTCGGCCATCCCGCGATCGTCTGGTCGGTGGCGTTCGCCCCCGACGGCCGGACACTCGCCTCGATCGGCGGCTCCACCCTCTTCTGGGACATCACCGACCCGGCGCACCCCAGGCGCGTCAGCACGGTTCCCGGCGGGGCCTACCAGGCCGTGTTCAGCCCGGACGGCCGCGTGCTCGCCGACTCCGACCGGCTGCTGGACCTGCGGGACCTGTCGCTGGGGACCCACGACGACGTGGTCACGTCCGTCGCGTTCGCCCCCGGCGGCCGTGTACTCGCCAGCGGCAGCTGGGACGGCACCGCACGGCTGTGGCAGGTCACCGGCGGCCGGGCCCTGCGGCCGCCGGCGGTCCTGCGCGGACACACCGGGTTCGTGCGGTCCGTGGCCTTCAGCCCGGACGGGCGCACCCTCGTCACCGCCGCCGAGGACACCACCGTACGCATCTGGGACGTGACCGAACCACGAAGACCGCGGCTCACGTCGGTCCTCCCGTGCCACGCCGGTGAGGTCGCCGGCGCCGGCTTCGGGCCCGACGGCCATGTGCTGGCCGTGTGGGCACAACAAGGCGCCGGACTATGGGACTTGACCGATCCGCGCAGCCCCCGGCCGCTGAGCCGGATCGTCCGGGGCGGGCCGGGCGTCACGATGGTGTCGTTCCGGCCCGACGGCCGCACGCTGGTGACGAGCACGGGGGAGTCCGGGTCGCTGCGGTTCTGGGACATCGGCGAGCCGCGCAGGCCCCGCGAACTTCCGTCCCCGTACCGGTCCGAGGCGCTGACCGACGGCATGTTCAGCCCCGACCACCGGATCCTGGCCGCGGTCCACCGGCCGGACAGGACGGTCTGGCTGATCGACGCCAATGACATCGCCGGCCCGCGGAAGGTGGTACGGCGGCTACGGGCGTCCGGCTCCTGGCTCTACGCGCTGGCCTTCTCCGCGGACGGCCGGCGGCTGGCGGCCGGTGCCGCGGACGGCAAGGTCCTGCTGTGGGACGTGCGGGGTACGGCCGCTCCCGCCGTCCTCACCGGCCACGCGAGTCAGGTACCGGCCGTGGCGTTCGGCCCGCACGGCGACACCCTGGCCACCGGGGGCAACGACTTCACCGTCCGGCTGTGGGACACCCGCCTGGACAGCGTCGCCGCCCGCGTCTGCGAGAGCGCGTACCCGCGGATCACCAGGACCGAATGGGCACGGTACTTCCCGGCGGCGGACTTCGACCCGCCCTGCCCCGCCACATGACGTCGCCCGTCCCGCGCACGCGGGCGCCTCCGCACCGGCTGCCACGGACGCTCGATCGCCCTTCCCCGGCGCGCTATCCCTGATCGCCTGAAGGCTTCGGCCAGCTGTCGAGCAGCTGGTCGTCCGTCATCGCCGACGTGTGTGCCGTAGGCGACGGCTCCAGTCCGAAGCCCAGCATCAGTACCTCCGCGTAGCGGCGCCAGGCGTCCGGGGCGACGTCGTGTGTGCGGTCGGCGACCGCGCCGATCATGTACAGGAAGGCGTAGACGTCGGCGCTGGCGAAGTCCTCGCGGACCGCGCCCGCTCGTACCGCTCGTTCCGCGAGGCCGTCCACGAGGCGGCCGAGCTGGTCGCGGGTGCGGGCGACGGGGCCGGTGTCGACGCTCGCGTTGGCCAGGATGACTTCCAGGGCGCGGTCCTCGGACCGCCACTGTGCGGCCGCCAGCAGGTAGTGCCGTAGGGCCTGGGCCGGGTCCGGCAGTTTCGCTGCTGTGGCGGCCAGGTCGAGGAACACCGTGAAGCGTTCCGTGAACAGGGCGTCCACCAGGGACTGGAGGTCGGGGAAGCGGCGGTAGACGGTGCCGACGCCGATGCCCGCCTCGCGGGCGATCTCGTTGAGGGGGACCGTGGCCCCCCGCTGGGCGAACAGGCGGTCGGCCGTCGTCATCACCAGGCGGCGGTTTCGTTCCGCGTCCGCTCGCAGCGGGCGTTGCGTATCGGAGGTCACGCCGGGACATTCTCCGGCATCTTCGCCCCGGCGGGCCGGCGCACCTGCCTGACCAGGAGGGACACGCCCGTCACGACGCTCCACAGCAGCCATGAGTAGACGCCGCCCCGCTCGAAGATGCCGGCCGTGCTCGTCGAGAGGCCCACGCCCGCCTCGCTCAGCAGGCCCAGCGCGCCGACCGTGACGCTGAACACGCGGTACGCGCGCGGCAGTCGGAGACTCTTCAGCGAGCCCGCCATGATCACGATCGTGTTGGCGCACAGGATGGCGACCGACGCGCCGGCGACGTGCAGCGCCAGGCTGTAGCCCGGGCCGTCCGGGGAGCCGTGGAACAGGCCGACCAGCAGGAAGCCCACCGCGTGCGCGCCCGCGAGGGCGATCACGACGCGGCGCGCGCGGCCCGTGAGCAGGGCGCTCGCCAGCAGGATCGCGCCGATCGCGAAGAGGATGCCCTGGACGATGAACGACGTGTTCATCAGCGTGTGATCCGGCGAGCAGATGGTGCGGCCCTGGTACTTCGTGCCGCAGCCCGTGACGCCCAGGTCGCTGATGTAGTTCGTGGCGTAGCTGTAGGCCGGGATGGTCCAGGCGCCCGCGGCGACCGCCTCCGACACCACCCACTGCACCGCGTTCAGCACCAGGACGGCGGCTCCCAGCGGCAGCCAGATCTTGCGTGACATCGGAACTCCTCTCGACAGGTCGTGCTCACCACCCTACATTAAGTGGATAGAACTATCCGGTTAGCGGCGGCGAGTGTGCGCCGAGCGCCCGCCGAATGCGTGACGAGCGTCACATTGCAAGGTTCGAACTCCGTGGGCCGCCGTGCATCTAGTCGGCGTCCACTCCCATCCACCGAGGAAACAATCAATGTTGGCTTATCTGCCCGGATTCGCCCCCTGGATCGTCGCCGGCGTCCTCTCGTCCTTCGACTGGCGCTGGGGCGCGCTCGGCGGTCTCGTCACGGGGCTGCTGATGATGCTGAACGACCGCCGGCGCGGGGTCGGCTTCGACGCGCTGGTCCTGGAGATCAGCACCCTCGCGTACTTCGTCGTGATCGGCGCCGTCTCCGTCACCCGGCCGGACTCCTCGCTGGCCGGCCACACCGACGTCATCTCGTTCGTCTGGCTGGCCGCCACCGCCTGGGGGAGCCTGGTCGTCCGGAGCCCCTTCACGCTGGGGATCGCCAAGCGGCAGACCCCCCGCGAGTACTGGGACATGCCGGAGTTCGTCCAGGTCAACAACTACATCACCAGCGCCTGGGGAGCCGGCTTCACCTTCATCGCCGTCAGCCTGGCCATCGCGGGCGCGGTGGATGCCCCGGCCTGGGTGGGCATCACCGCCCACGTCGTCGGCCTGGTCGCCCCCGCCGTCTTCACGAAGGTCTATCCCGCCCGCGCCCAGGCCCGCCTCATGGCGCTGGCGCAGGCACCGGCGCAGACCCAGCCGTCGGTGCGGGCCGTTCAGTAACGGCCGTTCCTGGCCCGCGACTTCCCTGACCTCCCGGCACCAAATCACCCACCCCACATCGGCACCAGATCACTCACCCCACAAAGGAGTTGGCGCATCGTGAGCATCGCAAAGAACGTCGTCCTCGTGCACGGCGGATTCGTCGACGGTTCGGGCTGGCGGGGCGTCTACGACGCGCTCCGCGCCGACGGCTACCAAGTGAGCGTCGTCCAGAATCCCACACTGTCGCTCGAGGGCGACGTCGCCACGACCAAACGGGTCCTCGACGCCCAGGACGGCCCGACCGTACTCGTCGGACACTCCTACGGCGGCGCGGTGATCTCCGAGGCCGGCACCCACGAGAACGTGTCGGCGCTCGTGTACATCGCGGCGTTCGCGCCCGACAAGGGCGAGTCGGTGAACACCCTCATCGCCGACCCGCCGCCCGGCGTACCCGTCCCGCCGATCCTGCCGCCCGTCGACGGGTTCCTCTTCCTCGACCGGGAGAAGTTCGCCGCATCCTTCGCCGGTGATCTGCCCGCCGCCGACGCCCAGTTCCTCGCGGACTCCCAAGTGCCCTGGGGCGTCGAGGCGTTGGCGGGCGCGGTCACCGAGCCCGCCTGGCAGACCCGGCCGAGCTTCTACCTCGTCGCCACCGACGACCGCATGATCCCGCCGCCCGCCCAGCGCGCCATGGCCGAGCGGGCCGGCGCGACCGTGGCCGAGACCGGCGGCAGCCACGCCGTGTACGTGTCCAAGTCCGCCGAGGTCGCCGCGTTCATCAAGAAGGCGGCGTCCGGCACCACCGCGTGAGCCTTCTCCGCCGACAGTCGTGACGGCCGCGGCGCTCAGCACGGCCGCCACCACCGCGGCGGCGGACGCCCGCCATCGGTGTCCGCCGCCGCGGCCGACTCCGGCCGGGACAAAGGCAGTTCGCGCGTACGGCGGCCTAGCCGGTCCGTCCGGCGCGTCCAACTCGCCCTACCCCTATGACCTCTTGAAGGAAAACAGCATGACGAACGAGACATCCGCTCCCCTCTACCTCCAGGGCCGCTTCGCGCCGGTCCCCGAGGAGTACACTGCCGCCGAACTCACCGTGCGGGGCACCCTGCCGCCCGACCTGGACGGCCGCTATCTGCGCAACGGCCCCAACCCGCTGCCCGGCGAGGACCGGGGGCACTGGTTCACCGGCCCCGGCATGCTGCACGGCATACGGCTGCGCGGCGGCCGCGCCGAGTGGTACCGCAACAGGTGGGTGAAGACAAGGGAGTTGGAAGGTCACCCCTTCGTCCGGGAGGACTTCAGCGTCGACCTCGCCGCGGTGCCCGCCAACACCCATGTGATCCGGCACGCCGACACCGTCCTCGCCCTGTGCGAGGTGGGCCTGCCCTACTGGGTCACCCCGGAGCTGGAGACCGTCGGCCCGTACGACTTCGGCGGGAAGCTGACCACCGCGATGACCGCGCATCCCAAGGAGGACCCGGTCACCGGTGAACTGCACCTGTTCGGGACCGGGTTCGCGCCGCCCTACCTCACCTACCACCGGGTGACCCCGGAGGGCGCGCTGCTCGACAGCCGGCCGATCGACGTGCCGGGGCCGACGATGATGCACGACTTCGCCATCACCGAGCACCACATCGTGTGGATGGACCTGCCCGTCGTCTTCGACCCCGCCCTGGCAGGGCGAGGAGGGATGCCCTACCAGTGGGCCGACGCGTACGGCGCGCGGATCGGGATCATGTCCCGCGAGCACGGTTCCACCGACGTGCGCTGGTTCGACGTCGACCCCTGCTATGTCTTCCATGTGGGCAACGCCTACGAGGACGCGCAGGGGCGGGTCGTGCTGGACGCGGTGCGCTACGACGACGCCGGCTTCCGGAAGGTCTGGGGCGACATCGGCGGACCCACCGGCCCGAGCACGCCGAGTGTGCCGAACGGTCAGGTCGGGGTGCGGGAACCGGGTCACACCCAGGCCCCCTCCGTCCTGTACCGGTGGATCCTGGACCCGACCGCCGGCCGGGTCTTCGAGTCCCAACTGGACGACCGCGAGGCCGAGTTCCCCACCCACAACGAGACCCTCACCGGGCGCCGGAACCGCTACCTCTACACGGTCAACGGCGACGGCATCGCCAAGCACGACCTGGAGCGCCAGACCGGCGACGTCCACAAGACGCCCGGCAGCCGCTACTCCGGCGAGGCCGTCTTCGTACCGGCGTCGGACGGCACCGACGAGGACGCGGGCTGGCTCCTGTCGCTCGTCTCGGACGACGACGGCGCGGCCGGTGAACTGCTCGTCCTCGACGCCAGTGACCTCTCCGTGCAGGCGGTCGTGGAACTGCCGTACCCGGTGCCGTCCGGCTTCCACGGCAGCTGGCTGCCCGAGCCCGAGCCCGCCGAACAGGACTGACCCGCCGAACAGGCCTGATCCGAGGGCGGGTCGGCCGATCCGGTCGAGGGGGCCCGACGAGGAGCCGTAGCGGCGTATCTTCCTCGACAAGGGTCCCCTCGGGCCGACACGTGGGGTCCATCTCCTGTTCATCGGCGGGTGGGAGAAGTGGGGTCCACGGAGCGCGAGCCCAACTCCCCGGAGTGGCCCAGGGCTTGTGATGTGTGCGCATGGAGGCTTCATGGTGTCCCTCGACCACCCCACGGATGAGGAACTCACCCTCAGGGCCCAGGCCGGCGAGTCCGGCGCCCTGGGACTGTTGCTGACGCGCCATCAGGCACCCATGCGCGCGGTCGCGTTGAGCCTGCTCGGCTACGGCCCCGACGCCGAGGACGCGGTGCAGGACGCCGCGTTGACCGCGCTGCGGCGCATCGGTGACGTACGGGAACCCGCGGCCGTCGGGGCGTGGTTGCGGGCGATCGTGCGCAACGCCGCCCGGATGCGGTTGCGGTCCGTGCGGGAGCTGCCCGGTCTCGACGGGCTGGAGCAGCTGCGGGTGCGGGACGACGAGCCCTCGCATCCGGAGCGGTTCATCGAGCAGCACGCGATGCGGGACTGGATCTGGGACGCGGTGGAGGAACTGCCGCAGCAGCAGCGGCTGGTGCTGATGCTGCGGCACTTCAGCGGGATCACCTCGTACCAGGAGATCGCCGAGGCCTGCGAGGTGCCGGTCGGCACCGTGCGCAGCCGGCTCAACCAGGCCCGGGCGAAGATGGCCAAGGTGCTGCTCTCGACCGCGGCCGGCGGCCACGACGACGCCTCCGCGCTCATCGAGGACAGCCGGCAGGAGGCCCAGGTCACGCTGGACGGCGCCATGCGCGGCCAACTGCCCTCGGAGATCCTGGAGTTGTGGCCGGCGGAGACCGAACTGGTCGGCGTCCTCAACAAGGACGGCGGACGCCGCCACCCCTTCCCGGCGATGCGCAGCACCCGGGACAAGGGCGTGACCCAGCATCTGCGCCATGTCGTGGCCAGCCGCGACATCGCCATCTGGGAGATGGAGGCTGTCACCCCGGCCGGCGTCCCGAACCCCTGTCCGCCCGCCCTGGCCTGGCTGATGTTCCGGCGCGGCGGACGGGTGCAGAAGCTGCGGGTGGTCTTCCCCGGTGCACCGGCGTGAGCGCTGTGTCAGGCGGAGCGCAGCAGCTGCCGTAGACCGGTGGTGTCGATGACGTGGGCCCGGGACGGGAACACCTTCTCGACCAGCACCCGGTGGGTGTCGGCGTCGGGGTCGGCGACGCCGTCGGACAGGACGAGGACGCGGTAGTCGCGGTCGGCCGCGTCGATGACCGTGGACAGGACGACTCCGCTGGTGCTGATGCCGGCGAGCACCAGGGTGTCGATGTCGCGGTCGCTCAACTGCTCGTGGAGATCGGTGGTCGAGCCCGAGCCGTAGCGGATCTTGCGGACGACGATGTCGCCGTCCTCCGGCGTGATCCGCGCGTCGATCCGGGTGGCGTCGTCCTCGTGGTGCAGCATCTTCGCCGCGGCGACCGCGCTGAAGGACTTGTTGGTCTCGGGGACCGCCGCCCAGTCGTCCTCGGTGAAGGCGACGCGGACGTAGCCGATGGTGCCGCCGGCGGCACGGACGTACGCGATGGTGTCCTTGACCCGCTCGACGAGGGCGTCGGAGTCCGGGGCCATGGGGACGATCCCGTTCTGGAAGTCCATGACCAGCAGGGCCGTGCGCTCGGGGGCGATCGTGGGGAGGGAGGTGGTGCTCACGCGAGGTTCTCCTTGGTGGGGTTCTTACGGGGGAGGTCAGGTGGTCGTGGTGCTGCGGCCCATCAGGCGGCGGTCCAGGACGGTCAGCAGGAGGACCGTGAGGCCCGCGCCGACCAGGACGAGGCCGAGGACGTGCAGGCCGTGGTCGGTCACGCCGGCGCGGAAGACGATGCCGCCGATCACGGCGGAGGTGATCGTGCCGAGGTAGCCGAAGGTCCGGAACAGCCCTGAGGCGGTGCCTATCTGGTCCGGCGGCGCCTCCAGGTAGAGGGCGGTCTGGTTGCCGACCGTGGTCGTGGCCGAGGCGACGCCGAAGACCAGGGACACCAGCACGATCGCGATCGCCGGGCTGTGCGAGGTGAGCAGCATGATCCCCGCCGAGCCGATCAGCATGGTCACCGCCGACACGACCAGCGGGCCGCGGATCAGGTTGCGGCGGGCGAGCGGGTGCGAGAGCAGCGCGGACACGGCACCCATCGGCAGCAGCAGGAGTCCCGCCGTCACCGTGGAGAAGCCGTGCGCGGCCTCCATCCACTGCGTCACGCCGTACATCACGGTGTACGTGCCGAGCAGGGAGAGCGCCTGGCGCAGATAGGTCCGGGCGAGGGCGCCGTTGGCGGCGAGCCCGCGGAAGTCGAAGAACGGTCCCGTCCTGCGCAGCTCCCACCGGACCGTGGGCACCGCGGCCAGGACGAAGACGGCGAGCGCGGTCCACCCGACGTGGGGGAGTGCCGTCAGGAAGACGACCAGCGCGCTCATCGTCACGGCGAAACCGAGGATGCCGGGCAGGTCGATCCGGTCGGCGACCCTGCGGAAACCGCTGTCCCCGCGCTCCAGCGCCGGGTCCTCGGGCAGCCAGCGCACGGCCATCACCATCGCCACCAGGGTCACCGGGATGTTGATCAGGAACGCCCAGCGCCAGCCCGCGGCGCCGACCAGCAGTCCGCCGATGGGCGGGCCGATGGCTGCGGTGGCCATGCCCGCGATCGCGATCCCGCCGAGTACTCCGCCCGGCGGGGCGTCGAGCCCGGCGTCCTGGGCGCGGCGCCGGATCAGCACCATCGCGCACGGGAACGCGGCCGAGGTGCCGATGCCGACCAGGACCCGGGCAACGGTCAGCATCGCCAGGTTCTGGCCGAGGCCGCCGACGACACCGCCGAGCAGCACCAGGACGATGCCGGAGAGGAAGATCCGGCGCGCGCCGAGCACCTCCGCGAGCTTGCCGGCGGTGGGCTGCGCCACGGCGCTGGCCAGATAGAGCGAGGAGACGAGTACGGCGGTGCTACCGACCGCGACATGCAGCTCGGTGGCGATCGGCACCAGGGCGGTCGCGATGATGGAGCTGTTGACCGGGTTGAGCCCGGCGCCCACATAGAGCGGGGTCGTGAAGGTCCAGGCGAAGGGCCTGCGCACGAGATCGCGCGCCGGGCCGGCGGCCTTGCCGGTGCCGGTCCTCATCTGCCGGTCCTCGCGGGGGCGGTCCCGGTCCTCATATGCCGCCGTCGTTCAGTTCGCTCGTGGCGAGGCGCTCCAGCAACTCGATGGCCTTCGCTACGTCCTTGAGCTCATCCGGGGCGACCAGTTGGTCGATGGCGCGGGCCAGGAAGGTGGCGCGCCCCGCGAGAAGCTTCTCGACCAGTTCGGTCGCGGACGGGTCGGCGCTCATCAGTTTCTTGCGGCCGTCCCGCGCGTCGGGCTCGCCGCGGACCAGTCCGGCGGCCTTGAGCACCGCCAGGCTCTGCGCGATCGACTGCGCGCTGACCCGCTCCAGCGCGGCGAGCCGCGCCGCGGTGACGGGCCCTTCCCGTACGACGCTCGCCAGCACGCCGAGCTGCGTGAGGGTCAGGCCGGTCGCATGCTGTCCCGATTCCGCGCGCAGTCGTGCGCGCAGCCGGGTCATCGCGTCGTTGAGCCGCTGCGCGGCCGCGACGTGCTGCTGCGGCCCGGGGTTCGTGTTCATGGTTCCAACGTAAAACTACACAAGCGACTTTGCCAAGTTACTTGTGTAGTTTTCTCTGTCTACTGGATCACGGCGCCAGCTGGATCACGTCGCCAGGTGGGCGGCGAAGAAGCCGTCCAGCTTCTCCACGGCGGGCGTGACGTACGCGTCCTTGTCATAGAGGTCGACGTGCGATGCACCCTCGATCCACGCCAACTCCTTTGGCCCGTGCGCCTTTTGGAACGCCTCCACGCTCATCCAGGACGTCACGGCCGCACGCCCGACGATCAGCAGCAGGGGCCGCGGCGCGATCAGCGCGACGGAAGCGAACGCGTCGAAGGCGGCGATGCGATCCACGCTGGTCCAGGTCAGCGCCTTGGCCGAGCGGGGGTGCTGGGCGCGGGGAGTGCAGTAGTACTCCCAGCCCTCGTAGACATGCGGGCCGCCCGCGCGCGCCTCCTCCTCGGTGGCGGGGAAGACCGGGAAACGCTGGACATCCGCGCCATGGGCCTCGGCGGTACGGGCCGCGGAGGCGGCGGCCAGCATTCCTTCTACGACGGCCGGGTCCTGCGCACCGTCCGCGCCGAGCCGGAACTGCCGTGACATGTCTACGGCGCTGACCGCGCCCACGGCCCGGATGCGCGGGTCGGTCGCGGCCGCCGCCAGGGCGTAGCCGCCGGAGGCGCAGATGCCGAGCGCCCCGATGCGGCCGGGGTCGACCTCGTCGAGGGTGCCGAGGAAGGAGACGGCGGCCTTGAGGTCCTCGACCCGCTGCCCCGGATCCTCCAGACCACGCGGCTCACCCTCGCTCTCGCCCTGGTGGGCGGCGTCGAAGGCCAGCGTGACGAACCCGCGCTCGGCCAGCCGGCGGGCGTACAGACCGGAGGCCTGTTCCTTCACCCCGGTGCCGGGATGCCCGACCACGATCGCGGGACGCGGCGACCCGGACCGAGCCTCCTCGTCCGGGGTGTAGAGATGACCGGCGAGCTTCAGGCCCGCGCTGAGGAAGGTGATATCGGTACGCATGGGGATGCACTCCAGTCGGAGGTGAGGAGGAGAGGGAGGCCGGCTCTACGGCCATGCCCCCACCGTCACTCCACCCCGCCCCGCGCCACCAGGGACGGCTCTGCCTATGCGGTTCTGTACCAGGCACGCGCCCGCCGGCCCGACGACACTGGAGACATGGCAGACCGTGAAGCGCCGTCCCCCTCCGGCAACGAACTGGGCGACTTCCTGCGCGCCCGCCGAGCGGACCGTGACCCGCACCAGGCGGGCTTCCCCGACGACGGTCGGCTGCGGCGCGTCCCCGGACTGCGCCGGGAGGAACTGGCCCACCTCGCGCACGTGAGCGTCGACTACATCGTCCGCCTGGAACAGGGCCGCACCCGCAGAGGCTCCCGCGCCGTCCTGGACGCACTGGCCGACGCGCTGCACCTCGCAGCGGACGAGCGCGTCTACCTCTTCACGCTCGCCGAGGTCGCGCCGGGAGCCTCCACCCGTCCGCCCGGCCGGTCCGAAGTCGCCCCGCGGCTACGGCAGTTGCTGGACACCATGCACGACGTCCCCGCGATGGTGCTGCACCGCGGCATGGACGTCCTCGCGTGGAACCGCGCGGCCACGGCCCTTCTCACCGACTTCGGCGCCCTGCCCCCGGCCGAGCGCAACCTGATCCGGCTCACGTTCCTCGACGCCGACTTCCGGGCGCTGTACGCGGATTGGCCCCGGGCCGCCCGTGAGTGCGTCGCCGTCCTGCGCATGGAGGCGGGCCGCACCCCGCACGAGCCCGCGCTGGACGCCCTGATCGGTGAACTCGGCGCGCGCGACCCGGACTTCCGCACGTGGTGGGCCGAACATCAGGTACGGGGACCGCGGCAACTCACCAAGACGTACGTCCATCCGGTCGCCGGTGAACTCACCCTGGACGTCCAGCAGTTCACCGTCGACACGCACCCGGAACAGTTCCTCGTCGCGTACACGGCCCCACCGGACTCGCCCTCGCAGGAGGCGCTGCGGTTCCTGTTGCAGTGGGCCGGACTCAGCAGTACTCAAGCGGGGTGAGCGGTCAGCTGCCGACCGGCGTGCCCGCGATCGCCGAACTGCCGGGAAGGGGCGTACGAGCGGGCCGTTCGGCCAGTACGTCGAGGATGTTGTCCACCGCCAGGTCGACCATCGCGGCCCGGGTCGCCTCGGTGGCCGATCCGATGTGCGGCAGCGTGATGATGTTCGGCTCGGCCACCAGCGGGGACAACTCCGTTCCCATCGGCTCCCGTTCGAAGACGTCGAGCCCGGCGGAGTGCAGCCGCCCCTCACGGACGGCGTCCAACAAGGCCTCTTCATCTACGACCCCGCCGCGCGAGGTGCTGACCAGCGTGGCCGTGGGCTTCATCGCGGCCAGTTCGCGGGCCGAGATCAGATGGCGGGTCTCGTCGGTGAGCGGCACGTGCAGCGACACCACGTCGGAGTCGGCCAGCAGCGCGGGCAGGCCCACCGAGGTCGACAGGTCGTCGTCGGGCGCGTACGGGTCGTGGTGGATCACGCGCATCCCGAAGCCGTGGGCGCGGCGGGCCACCGCGCGGCCGATCTGGCCGTAGCCGACCAGGCCGAGGGTGGCTCCGTGGACGTCCAGGCCGAGATAGTCGTGCATCCGGAACAGTTCCCAGGAGCCGTCCGCGAGGCTCGCGGACGCCGCGCCGATGCGGCGGCGGGCGGCGAGGATCAGCGCGAAGGTGAGGTCGGCGGTGGTCTCCGCGAGCACGCGGGGCGTGTGCGTGACGACGATGCCGCGCTCGGCGGCCGCGGCGCGGTCGACGTTGTCGAAGCCCATGCTGGCCAGCGCGATGACGCGCAGCGAGGGGCCCGCCGCGTCCATCAGGGCGGCGTCCACCGGGTCGTTGCCGAGAGCCAGTACTCCGCTCACGCCGGGGGCGATGGCGGCCAGGTCGGCGGGTCCGGGCTTGGCGGCACCGGGCCAGGCCACCAACTCCGCGCTCCCGGACAGGCGTTGCAGGCCTTCGCCGGGCAGGTTTTCACGGGTGGCGAGGACACGATTCTTCATGTTCTTCTCCAGTGACGAGCCATGTGCAGCCATGCATTACCGGCCGGGCGGATTATTCGGAAAACGCTAGCCTCGGCGGTCACCGGAAACAAATAGCGGTTTTGTGTGACGCTATTGGTCGTCCTTATTCTTGTCGGTGTCGATCAGTTCCAGGAACAGATCGTGCACGGCCAGCGCGGGCTCCGAGAGCGGCTGATTGTCCGACGTGACCACGGACAGTTTCACCGTGATCACGGGCTCCACGATCCGCCGCACGGACAGCTCGCGGACGTCGAGGATGGCCCGGGCCGCCGACCATGGCAGGACGGTCGCGCCGATGCCCGCGTCCACGGCGTTGACGAGGGTCAGCGCGGACTCGACCTCGCCCACCACGTTCAGCCGGAGCGAGGCCTGCTGGAAGGCGGCGTCCACGACCTGCCGGATCGTGTGGATACGGCTGGGGAGCAGCAGGGGCAGGCTCGCCAGCTCCTCCAGCCCGACCTCGCCCTTCCCCGACGGCGCCGTGTCTCCGGGCGCGCCGATCAGGTACAGGTCCTCGGTACGGACGGGCTCGAACTGGACACCCCGGAGCGGCCCGGCGCCGTAGATGAAGGCCATGTCCATGCGGCCCGTCATGATCGCCTCGCTGATCACGCCGCCGAAGTTCTCGTTGATGTGCAGCAGGATGTCCGGGTAGCGCTCGCGGACGCTCTTCAGGAGGGGCAGCGCGAGGGCCGCGCCCAGGCTGTACGGGGCGAGGCCCACCGAGACGCTGCCGGCGGGCGCCCGGCCGGAGACGTCGACGGCGGCCTGCGCGAGGTCCACCTGGCGGAGGATGAGCTGGGCGTGCAGGTACAGGGCCCGGCCCGCCTCGGTCGGGGCGACCCCGCGTTTGCTGCGGATCAGCAGCTGCTGCCCGAACTGGGCCTCCAGGGCGGACAGTTGCTGGCTCAGGGCCGGCTGGGCGATGTGCAGGATGTCTGCCGCGCGCGTGATGCTCCCCGCGTCGATGATCTTGATGAACGAGTAGAGGCGCCTGGTGTCCATGCGCTGGGCCTTCCAGATGGAGCGAAGCCTCATCGTAGGGAGGGATCAGCCCGAAGCACAGCCCGGGTGAGCGGGGGGTGTGAGGGGAGTCATAGCCGTTCGCGATAACGCCAGACCGAACGGATATTGGCGATCACGCGACCGGCCGAATAAGTTGAGCGGAACATCCGGACAGGAACATCCACCCCGGAACACCCGCCCCGGAACATTCTCCGTTCCCGGTGTCACGAAGACGTGGCCGGCATCTGTCATCCAGAATTCCCCGCCCCGGAATTCCTCTTTCCGTCATTCCCTCCCGGAGGACGTCATGACTCCCATGGTTGATCTCGTCGCCGATCTCGGCGAGGGATTCGGCGCCTACACGATGGGCGACGACGCGGCCCTTCTGGAGTTGCTGACGTCCGCCAATGTCGCCTGCGGATTCCACGCCGGCGATCCCCGCATCATGGACGCCACCGTGCGGACGTGCGTGGAGAAGCAGGTCGCCGTCGGGGCCCACCCCAGCTTTCCCGACATGGTCGGCTTCGGCCGCCGCGCGATGGACCTCACGCCGGAGGAGGTCCGCACGGACGTGCTCTACCAGATCGGCGCCCTCCAGGCCTTCGCCGTCGCCCACGGCACCCGCGTGCACCATGTCGCCCCGCACGGCCGCCTGGGCAACCTCGTCGCCGTCCGCGCCGACTACGCCCGCGCCGTCGTGGACGCCGTAGCAGCCCTGGACGAGTCGCTGATCGTCCTCGCGCAGGACGGCGAGCTGGCCGACGCGGCCCGCGCCCGTGGCCTGCGCGTGGGCATCGTCGGCATCGCCGACCGCGCGTACCGCGCCGACGGAACCCTCGTCCCGCGCTCCGAGCCCGGCGCGGTGATCCACGACCCCGACGAGGTCGCCCGGCGCACCCTGCGCATGGTCACCGAGGGCGTCATCCGCAGCGTCGACGGCACGGACATCCAAGTCGCCTGCGACACCGTCCTGTTGCACGGAGACAGCCCCGGCGCGATCGCGCTGGCCGCCCGTATCCGCGAGCAACTCCTCACCGCCGGCGTCGAGATCACCTCGCTCGACAAAGTCCTGAGCGGCAAGGGGTGACCGACATGAACAGCGTTCTCGCGGACGGCCCGATCGTGAACGGGCCCACTACGAACGGCAGTTGCCACAACGCCAACGTGACCATCGCCGACTGCGGCGACTCCGCCCTGGTCGCCAAGGCCGTAGGACTGGACGCCGAACCCGCCTGGCGACTCGTCCACGCCCTCGCCGACGCCCTGAACGCGGTCCAACTCACCGGCGTCCACGACGTGGTGCCCACCTACGACGCCCTGCTCGTCGAGTTCGACTGCGCCGCCACCGACCACGACACCGTCCGCCGCGTCCTGGCCCACGAAGCGGCCCGCCTCGGCCCGCACCCCGCGCCGACCACGCCCCCGCGCCGCTTCGTCGTCCCCGTCGTCTACGGCGGCGAGTACGGCCCCGACCTCCCGGAGGTCGCCGCCCAACTCGGCCTGACCGAGGGCGAGATCATCGCCCTGCACTCCGGTTCCGACCTCACCGTGCGCTGCCTCGGCGCACCCGCCGGAGCGCCGATGACGGACGGCCCGCCCTTCCCGAAACCGGTACCGCGCCTCGCCTCGCCGCGCACCAAGGTCGCCCCGGGCTCGGTCGCCGTAGCGGGCCGACAGGCGGTCATCTGCCCGATGCCCTCGCCCGGCGGCTGGCCGCTCCTGGGCCGCACCCCGGTGCGCGTCCTCGACCTGCACAGCGACCCGATCACCGCGTACCGCCCCGGCGACACCTTCAGGTTCCGGCCCATCGAGCCCCAACAGTGGGACGAGTACGCGGACTTGAGCCTCGCGGACTGTACGGACCCGGCAGACCCGGTGGGCCGGGGAGGCGGCCATGGCTGACACCCTCACCATCCGTACCGCCGGCATCGTCACCGTCCAGGACCTCGGCCGCGTCGGCCGCTCCCGCTACGGCCTGCCCGCCAACGGAGCCGCCGACCAGCACTCGGCCCGCGTCGCCAACGTCCTGTGCGGCAACCACGACCGCGCCCCGCTGCTGGAGATCACGGCCCTCGACTTCGCGTGCGTCCCCTCCGGCGACATCCTCATCGCGGTGACCGGCGCGCCCGCCGAGGTCACCGTCGAAGGAGTCGTACGCCCGCAGTGGGAACCGGTCCCGGTACGCGCCGGCGAAACCATCAAGGTCACCGGCATCCACCGCGGCCTCCGCGTCTACCTCGCGGTACTCGGCTCGTTCGAGGCCGACTACCTCCAGGGCAGCTGCGCCCCCGACACGATCCTGGGCTTCGGCCCCACGTTGCGCGCCGGCGACGAACTCACCCTGCGCACGGCCTGCCCGCCGATCGACCACCCCTTCTCACGCATCCCCCTGTTCCGCCTGAAGGCGCCGGTCCCCCCGTTCCCCACCAGCTGGACCATCGACGTCACCGACGGCCCCGACCGGGCCGAGTTCGGCGACACGGGCCGGCGCCTGTTCGACGCCCCCTTCACGGTCACCCCGCGAAGCAACCACATAGGCCTGCGCCTCCAGGGTGCAGTACCCCGCCGCGTCACCCAGGGCGAGGTCCTCTCCCGCGGCGTCCCCATCGGCGCCGTAGAAGTACCCGCGGGCGACGAACTCCTCGTCCTGCACCGTGGCCGCGGCGTCACGGCCGGCTACCCCGTCCTAGCCGTGGTCACCGCCACCGGCCTGTCCGCCCTGGGCCAGGTCCGCCCCGGCCAGACCATCCACTTCCGCCACCGCACCCTCGCCCAGGCGATCACCGCCCACCGCGCCCAACGCCACGCGATCGACACCCTGAGAACCAGGGTCCGCACGGCTTTCGAGGCCTTGCGCATCCGCGCCCCCGCGGAGGCCTGACCCCTCGCACCTCTTCAACACAGGCCCGCTCACGAAGGGGCGCGGGGGCCTGACACCCCGCACCTCTCCAACCCAGGCCCGCTTAAGAAGGGGCGCGGGGCTGTGACATTTGCGGCTCCGCCGCGCGGGCGCGACCAGCCCCCACCGACCCGCACAAAACCCACAAC